>NZ_JAUBTU010000080.1:15514-33655 GCF_036705085.1 Microcoleus sp. B6-A1 | reverse complement strand
GTTAGACTAAAAAAAGCTTTATGGCTTTGATTTTTGAAAAATACCAGTAAGATAATCACATCTGCGGAATGTGGGTTCTAATGAACAACTAATGGGAGCTGATCGCATTCTGTCCATTCGTAGAAGAAACACTCAAACAATGGCTTGGGCCAGGAGTAGCGATCGCCCTTTATCTCAACCAAAAAGCGATCGCTTCCCCAAAGAAAAGCGATCATTTTCCCTGAAATGAAAGAAAAATTCTTCAACAATGATTTGTCCCAGGAAAAGCGATCGCCATCATCCAAAATGACCAAATCATCCTCTGTGAAGGCTTCGGATTAAGAAATGTAGAGCAGAATTTACCCGTTACACCGGAAACCGTTTCCCCATTGCCTCTTGCACCAAAGCCCTCACCGCCATGACTATCGGCTTGCTAGTGGATGACGGTCAATTAGATTGGGATCGATCGATTCGAGAGTTTTTGCCCAACTGACAATTGCAATAGGAAACCTATTTTTTTTGAAAACAATCGGTCAACCCTTTACTGCGTGTGGGGTTGACCGATTGTTGTTGTCCCGTCAGGTCAAGCTTTGGTGTCAATAAGCTGAAATATCTCTGTAGGCAAACCGAGCCAAAAGCTTAAATTCAAAGGGGTTCAGGATTTTCGTTGCCCCTTGAACCCAATCGGCCCTTCTCCAGCATAAGTCATGCTGCCAGTCAGAGTTTTACCACCGTCATCAGATTTTAGGTTTAGTTCGACCACATTTTGGTTAGCGCGGGAACCGATCACCCATTTGCCTCCTGGATTCCAAGGTGCAGTAGCCCCTCCCCATTGGTTCTCAACTGTGTAAGTATTACTGTCAGAGCGGGTAGCTCGAAAGCCAATCGGCCCTTCTCCAGCATAGGTCATGGTGCCGTTGAGGGTTTGTCCGCCATCAACAGACTTAACATTGATAGCGACAACGTTCTGGTTAGTGCGACCACCGATCGCCCATTCACCTCCTGGATTCCAAGGCGCGGTAGTCCCTCCCCATTGGTTCTCAACCGTGTAAATATTACTAAAGAAGGTAGCTCGAAAGCCAATCGGCCCTTCTCCAGCATAGGTCATGCTGCCAGTCAGAGTTTTACCACCGTCATCAGATTTTAGGTTTAGTTCGACCACATTCTGGTTAGTGCGGGAACCGATCACCCAATCGCCTCCTGGATTCCAAGGTGCAGCAGCCCCTCCCCATTGGTTCTCAACTGTGTAAGTATTACTGCCAGAGCGGGTAGCTCGAAAGCCAATCGGCCCTTCTCCAGCATAGGTCATGGTGCCGTTGAGGGTTTGTCCGCCATCAACAGACTTAACATTGATAGCGACAACGTTTTGGTTAGGACGACTACCGATTACCCATGTACCACCTTCATTCCAAGGAGCAGATGAGCCACCCCATTGATTTTGCACTTGGTATAACGTCATAATTTTCTTGATGTAGTAATATTGGTTGTTTCTACATCCTTAATACGATCTCAAAACCCAATTCGTGAATTTTTCGAGTTATCCAGAAGGATAGCTTTGCACGTACTGACTTAATTCCATTCGCTATCGCTTCTTTGTCACTTACCATTCAATCAGCTATCGGTTCACTGCATCAAAGAGACTTTTGATGAACAGCCAATGGAATCTGAGCCAATTTCGTTTATTATTAGAAGAAACATTCAAACAATGGCTTGTACCAGGAGTAGCGATCGCGATCGCACTTATCAGCATAATTACAAGATAGCCGAGAATTCGATCGCCCTTTAACATCACTCGTTTAATTATTTCGATCGCATTTTCGCCAAAATCCTCAAAAGTTAAGCGGAAAAACCCCTCGCAGCCTATAATCACCCGCTTCTCCCCCAAATCTCCACGCACAACAGCATCCTCGAAATAATCTGACATTTCCCGCACACTTACAGGTACGATCGAACTATTGTCATCGGATTTGAGATTGGGGATTGTCCCCATCAGTCAGCCTGCGCGTGGGAATGAATCCGGGGGCTGGTTTTTTTTTATTCAAAATCCCAAATCCCAAATCTCAAATCGGCATAGTCATTAGCCATTTGCCAACAGTCACATAATTGTTGACAATATTGCACAATAGATAAAATTGTAAATATATAGCACCTGCGTTTTTTTTGACCGCTTATGAATAGCAGATTCCTCGATCGACTCCACCACCCCTCGCGCCCCGTCATCGTCTTCGACGGCGCGATGGGAACCAACCTGCAAGTCCAAAACCTCACCGCAGAAGACTTTGGCGGCAAAGAATACGAAGGCTGCAACGAATATCTCGTCCACACCAAACCCGAAGCCGTCGCCAACGTGCACCGGGGATTCCTCGAAGCAGGGGCTGATGTCATCGAAACAGACACCTTCGGCGCTGCTTCCATCGTGCTCGCCGAATACGATTTAGCAGACAAAGCATATTATCTCAACAAAACTGCGGCCGAACTCGCCAAGGGTATCGCCGCCGAATTTTCCACACCAGAAAAACCTCGATTTGTCGCAGGATCGATCGGGCCCGGCACCAAATTGCCAACATTAGGACACATCGATTTCGACACACTCACCGCCGCTTTTACCGAACAAGCAGAAGGACTTTATGACGGCGGCGTTGACTTATTTATTGTCGAAACTTGTCAAGATGTGCTGCAAATTAAATCAGCATTAAATGCCATTGAAGAAGTATTTAAGAAAAAAGGTGCGCGAATTCCGTTAATGGTATCAGTCACAATGGAAGCCACCGGCACAATGTTAGTCGGTTCCGACATCAGCGCCGCCCTAGCCATTTTGCAGCCGTACCCGATCGACATTTTAGGCCTCAACTGCGCCACCGGGCCCGATCGCATGGCCGAACACGTCAAATACCTTTCCGAACATTCGCCCTTCGTCGTTTCCTGCGTTCCCAACGCCGGTTTACCCGAAAACATCGGCGGCCACGCGCACTACAAACTCACGCCAATAGAATTAAAAATGGCCTTGATGCGCTTTGTCGAAGACTTAGGCGTGCAAGTCATCGGTGGCTGCTGCGGCACCCGCTACGATCACATCCGCGAACTATCAGAAATTGGCAAAACTCTTAAACCCAAAATCCGCGAAATTACTTGGGAACCTTCCGCCGCTTCAATTTATAGCGCCCAACCCTACGAACAAGAGAATTCCTTCTTAATTGTCGGCGAAAGACTCAACGCCAGCGGTTCCAAAAAATGCCGCGATTTGCTAAACGCCGAAGACTGGGACGGTTTAGTCGCAATGGCGAGGGAACAAGTGCGAGAAGGCGCGCACATTCTCGATATCAACGTTGATTATGTCGGCCGCGACGGCGTGCGAGACATGAAAGAATTAGTTTCCCGCGTTGTGACTAATGCCACTCTCCCTTTAATGCTGGATTCCACCGAATGGGAAAAGATGGAAGCAGGCTTAAAAGTTGCGGGCGGCAAATGTTTGCTGAATTCCACTAACTACGAAGACGGAGAACCGCGTTTTTATCAAGTTTTGGAGTTGGCGAAAAAATACGGCGCGGGCATAGTTATCGGTACAATTGATGAAGACGGGATGGCCAGAACTGCTGACCAAAAATTTGCGATCGCCCAGCGCGCCTATAACGCCGCCGTCGCCTACGGAATTCCCGCCGAGGAAATCTTTTTTGACACCCTAGCTTTGCCAATTTCTACCGGGATAGAAGAAGACAGAAAAAACGGCAAAGCTACCATCGAATCCATCCGCCGCATCCGCCAAGAATTACCAGGATGTCACGTAATTTTAGGAGTTTCTAACATCTCCTTCGGCTTGAATCCGGCGGCGCGGCAAGTTTTGAATTCCATGTTTTTGCACGAAGCAATGCAAGCGGGGATGGACTCGGCAATTGTCAGCGCCAATAAGATTTTGCCCCTCGCCAAAATCGACACCAAACACCAAGAAATCTGCCGTAAACTGATTTACGACGAACGGGAGTTTGACGGCGATATTTGCGTTTACGACCCCTTGGGCGAGCTGACAACGGTGTTTGCGGGCAAAACTACAAAGCGCGATCGTACAGAAGACGCAAGCCTTCCGGTAGAAGAACGCCTCAAGCAGCACATCATCGACGGCGAACGCATTGGACTAGATATCCAACTCGCCAAAGCATTAGAAACCTATCCGCCCCTCCACATTATTAATACCTTCTTGCTAGACGGCATGAAAGTAGTCGGAGAATTGTTCGGTTCGGGACAAATGCAACTGCCATTTGTATTGCAGTCAGCAGAAACAATGAAAGCGGCAGTTGCCTATTTAGAACCGCACATGGAAAAGTCCGAATCCGGGGACAATGCCAAAGGCACATTCATCATCGCTACTGTCAAAGGCGACGTTCACGATATCGGCAAAAACTTGGTTGATATTATCCTATCAAACAACGGCTACCGAGTGATTAACTTGGGTATTAAACAGTCAGTTGACAATATCATCGAAGCTTACGAAAAGCACAAAGCCGACTGTATTGCCATGAGTGGCTTGCTGGTAAAATCCACCGCATTCATGAAAGAAAATCTGGAAGTATTCAACCAGAAAGGAATCACAGTTCCGGTAATTTTGGGCGGCGCGGCTTTGACTCCCAAGTTTGTACATGAAGACTGCCAAAATACCTACAAAGGTAAAGTCGTTTACGGCAAAGATGCGTTTTCCGACTTGCACTTTATGGACAAACTCATGCCTGCAAAATCTGCTGGTAAATGGGAAGACTTGCAAGGATTTTTAGATGAAATCGGGCATGATAATGGGGCGGTTAAAGAAGCTAAAACTGCGCCAGAAACTTCTGTAGAAGATGCGAAGAAAGCAGACACTCCTGTGGTGATAGATACCAGGCGATCCGAAGCAGTGGCAGCAGATATCGATCGCCCGAATCCTCCCTTCTGGGGAACGAAACTGTTGCAGGGAGAAGACATCCCCTTTGAGGAGATTTTCTGGCACTTAGATTTGCAAGCTTTAGTTGCCGGTCAGTGGCAGTTCCGTAAGCCAAAAGACCAATCGCGGGAAGAATACGACGCTTTCTTAGCTGAGAAAGTTTATCCCATCTTGGAAGAGTGGAAACACAAAATTATCACCGAAAATTTACTGCAGCCGCAAGCAATTTACGGGTATTTCCCCTGTCAAGCTGAAGGCAATTCTTTGCATTTGTACGACCCAGAAATTATGAAGGGCGGGCAAACAATAATCAGTGGCGGGCAAACAATAATCAGTGGCGGGCAAGATGCCCACCCCACAACAGAAAGTGGCACAGGCATCTTGCCTGTGGCTGCAACAGAAAGTGGCACAGGCATCTTGCCTGTGACTGCAACAGAAAGTGGCACAGGCATCTTGCCTGTGGCTGCAACAGAAAGTGGCACAGGCATCTTGCCTGTGGCTGCAACATTCACATTTCCCCGGCAAAAATCGGCGCGCCGGCTGTGCATTGCCGACTTCTTTGCGCCCAAAGAATCCGGTAAAATCGATGTATTTCCGATGCAAGTAGCGACAGTGGGAGAAATTGCTACAGAGTACGCGCAAAAGCTATTTGCTAACAATCAATATACGGACTATCTCTACTTTCACGGGTTAGCGGTACAGACAGCGGAAGCAATAGCAGAGTGGACTCACGCCCGAATTCGCCGGGAATTGGGCTTTGGTAGCGAAGAACCGGACAACATTCGCGATATGCTAGCCCAAAGATATCGCGGTTCGCGGTACAGTTTCGGCTATCCTGCTTGTCCGAACATGGGGGATCAGTATAAGCAACTGGAATTGTTAAAGTGCGATCGTATCAACCTCTACATGGATGAAAGCGAACAACTTTATCCCGAACAATCAACAACCGCAATTATCACCTATCACCCAGCCGCCAAATACTTCAGCGCTTAATTCGTAGGGTACGCTATAAGCACCTTTCTCTCGCTTTGATCGTTCATTATCCTCGTTCCCAGGCTCTCTCTGCCTGGGAACAAAGATCTGGAGGCTCTGCCTCCCTTTAAAAACCGGGATGCCGAGCCTCAAAAAATGCGTTTTCAGGTATAACCTGCCAACAATACAAAAATAGTTCACCAATTAAACCAACAAAAAAGCACCTTAAAAAAAGTGCTTTCATAAATATAAACTTTCCGTATCTGACGAAAATTTTATGAGTAATTCCGGGGAGTGCGCGCGCCGGCAGATGCTCCTACCATCGCAGCAACTAAACCCAATAGCGAGCCGAACAAAAACGACCAACCAGCTTTTGCAGCATTACCAGCAATATTGCGAGTATCCTGAGCAGATACGTTAGGTGCTCGGTTCGGCAAATCGACCCCGCTTTGCTGCGCTTGATTAAGTGCTTCTCCCGCATTCGCAGCTATTACGCCAAAAGTGCCGGCCACGCCATTTGCTAACAGCCAAGAGCCAATTGTTAAGGTAGTTGCCCACAAAATTGCTCCGTTCAAAAGTGCTGTGTTGCGGTTCATCGGGCCGCAAGCGCGAGCAGTTACCCAACCGCCAACTGCTAAGCTAATTAACAAACTGATAATTGACCAAATTCCAACGCCGGTACCCACGTCGCCTGAAATACTGCGCGGAGCTCCTGAATTAGCAATGTTGCTCAACCCGATCGCAGCGCCCAATGCACTTAACACCAGTTGTGTGCCGATCGCAATTACCAAACCTGAAAAAATCGGGCCCCAACGTACTCGATCGTGGTATTCCATCACTGAATTTACGACCACGGGTTCGGTACCAACGTTATCTACAGGTCTATTTACGTATGACATAGGTTTTTCTTTCCTCTGAGACTTGCTTTAATTTTTAACAATCTTTCACCTAAGCATTGATTGTGGCTGAGATTGATAAAAACTATATCTGCCTGGGGAAATAACCAGTATCTATGTCTGAAGAAAGAAACGAAAAAGTCATCAGCCCGCGCGCCAGTCGCTATTAGCTAATGACTGATGACTGATGACTGATGACTAATAACTATTTTATCCCGTTAGAAAAGTTCCCGCACGTATACAGGAAATGCGGACGTATAAAGGAAAGACAGCTTAACGCAATCTTACAGCCGTTCCCACGGCAGTAATCAGCAGCAAAGCCCCGCTGGAGTCTACATTAATCGTGCCGGTGTCCACTTCCACCCCGATTACGGCATTGGCGCCGAGGCGCTGGGCCCGTTTTTCCAGTTCCGCGAGGGCATCTCGCTGTCCTTTGAGAAACACTTCCTCGTAACTGCCGGTGCGCCCGCCGATGATGTCGCGAATGCCCGCGAAGAAGTCTCGCAGGGCATTGGTGCCGTAGACAACCTCAGCAGTTACAATTCCCAGGTAAGATTGAATTTCTGCTCCTTGGATGATATCAGTTGTTGTTACAATCATCAGTTGGCCTCAATCGCGAAAATTTTGAGTGGGTCTTGTTCTGTAGATTTACTACATCTCCCCGCTCAAACATTCCTGGTAAACCCTAAGCTGTCAGCTTAACAAGGTGACAGCCACTCGCTCTTTCATTCCACACACTCTTTGAAACAAATGGCCGTGTACAAACAAAGTCTCTTGGTATTCAGTACGTTGCTAGTAGCAGGATTGGCTGTCGCAGCGCCGCAGATAGCGCTCTCAGCAGAAACAGTCGTTCAAGTCAACCCTCAAAATGATTCAAATTTAGATGCTCTGCTGCGACAAGGGCGCGAGTTGGTAGATTTAGGAGACTACAGTAAGGCGATCGCCATTTATCAGGAAGCGGCGCGTTTAGATACGGAAAATCCGCGCATTTTTTCTGGTATTGGCTATTTAGAAGCCCGTCAGGGCAACTATCAAGCCTCAGTAGAATTTTACCAACAAGCGATCGGTCTTGAACCGAAGAATGCTGACTTCCAATACGCATTGGGATATGCTATGGCGAATTTGCAAAACTATCCCGCAGCAGCCACAGCTTACCGCCGCGCCGCTGCGCTCGATCGCAAAAATGTCAATGCCCGGATCGGTCTGGGAGTGGTACTCTTTCAGCAAAAAGATTACAGCGGTGCTTTTAAAGCATACCAAGAGGCGATCGCCCTCGATCCGAAAAGTTGGCAAGCTTATTCTTCAATGGGTTTAGTATTGATCCAGCAGGGAAGTTTTGCCAGTGCTGTCACCGTACTCCAACAAGCAGCCGAACTCGCTCCCAAACAAGCCGGTGTCCAGTTAAAATTAGGCACTGCTTTGCTGCGTGCCGGCTATACTTCCGAAGGGCTAGCAGCTTTTGAAGAAGCTGCCAAATTGGAGCCCCGGAATTCAGAAGTGCAGTTAGAAATTGGCGAACTTCTCAAGGCTCAAAACGACTTCGATGGAGCGCTTATAGCTTATCAGCGGGCTATTGCGGTGCGACCTAATTTAGTGGAAGCACACGCAGGAATTGGGGAAATTCAACTGAAAAAACAAGATTTTTTAGGAGCGATTACCACTTTTCGTCGAGTGATTAAGCTTGATCCAAACCGGGCAGAAGCTTATTACAATATGGGTACGGCACTCAAAGCGCGCGATCGCAAATCCGAAGCAATTGAAGCTTTTCAACAAGCCCTCGACACTTACCGCCAACAAGGCAACAATGATGGTGCAAAAAAAGCTGAGGCGGCGCTCCAGCAACTAAAGTAATATGTCTCAATGTACTAATAGGTAATTGGCTAGCAGTTTTGAGTGTGGAGTAAGTAATTTTCCTAGGGCTTAACTCCTTCAACCCGCCTTGTTGCAAGGAAAGAAGCAATCTCAAAACTGTTTCTATTCCCTATTGCCTAGGCCCCTTTCCTGTTCCTTCTTCCTTCTTACTTCGTTTGCTTAAGTTTTTAATTGAATGCAGATAAATGTGGCTAAATAGAGTACAATATTGGCGCGATTGGAGAAGGGCGATCGCTCTGTAAGTTTAAGAAGAAATAAGGGCGATCGCACAACAGCATTTTGTCAAAGCTCCATCTTTTGTAATATGCTAAAAAGGCTTACTGACAATGAATCTATTTCTATTGGTAGAGACGGCAAAGTTGTTAACATTTGTAAAATGAGCAAAATATCCTATCCCCAGAGCTTCATCTATGCAAACGTATGACGTGATTATCATAGGAGCAGGTCACAACGGACTGGTCTGCGCCTCTTATCTGCTGAAAGCTGGATATACCGTCCTGTTGTTAGAAAAACGTTCGGTTCCCGGAGGCGCGGCCACTACTGAAGCTGCGATTCCCGAATTGCCGGATTTTAAATTCAACCTTTGCGCGATCGACCACGAGTTTATCCATTTAGGGCCAGTTGTAGAAGAATTAGAACTGGAAAAATACGGTTTAGAATATCTTTTCTGCGATCCAGTGGCCTTTTGTCCGCATCCCGATGGCAAATATTTCTTAGCGCACAAGTCCGTAGAAAAAACTTGTGCTGAAATTGCCCGCTACAACGAGCGCGATGCTAAAAAATATGCCGAATATACAGACTTTTGGCAGCGGGCTTTAGGGGCAATGGTTCCGATGTTTAATGCGCCACCAAAATCCATCATAGATATTTTGGGCAACTACGATATTTCAAAGATAAAAGATTTATTGTCAGTCATCGGTTCCCCCGACAAAACGCTGGACTTTATTCGCACGATGCTCACCAGCGCTGAAGACCTTCTCAACGAGTGGTTTGACGAGGAATTTATCAAAGCACCCCTAGCAAGATTAGCCGCAGAACTCGGCGCGCCTCCTTCGCAAAAAACCCTGGCGGTAGGCGCAATTATGCTAGCAATGAGGCACAATCCCGGCATGGCAAGACCGCGCGGCGGGACGGGTGCATTAGTGCAAGCGCTGCTCAATTTAGTGAAAAGCTATTCAGGTGTGGTACTTACCGACCAGCACGTCGAGAAAATATTAGTTGATGATGGTCGCGCTGTGGGAGTTCGAGTTGCTAACGGCACGGAATACCGCGCTACAAAAGGTGTCATTTCTAATATTGATGCTAAGCGCTTGTTTCTGCACTTAATGGACTCCAGCGATGTTGACAGTGCTGACCCGGATTTGCGGGAAAGATTGGAGCGCAAAATTGTTAACAACAACGAGACTATTCTCAAAATAGACTTAGCTCTCAATGAAATGCCCAAGTTCGATCGCTGGAATCATCGGGACGAATATTTAATCGGTTCGGTTTTAATTGCCGACTCGGTGAGACACGTTGAAATTTCTCACAGCGAGCCTTCAATCGGCAGAATCCCTGACTCCGATCCGTCGATGTATGTGGTGTTTCCGACGGTACGAGACCCGTCAATGGCTCCTCCCGGACACCATACAGCTTGGATTGAATTTTTTGCTCCTTACATGATCGAAAATGCTGAAGGAACCGGCCAGCACGGTACGGGTTGGACGGATGAGCTGAAAAACAAAGTTGCCGATCGCTGCATTGATAAATTAGCAGAATACGCGCCAAATATCAAGAATTCAATTATCGGCCGTCGCGTGGAAAGTCCGGCCGAATTGGGAGAGCGTTTGGGGGCTTTGAAGGGGAATTATTACCACGTTGATATGACGCTGGATCAGATGATATTTTTCCGTCCTTTACCGGAGTTGGCGAATTACAAAACGCCGATCGACGGTTTGTTTCTGACGGGGGCGGGAACGCATCCGGGCGGCTCGATTTCGGGGATGCCGGGACGCAATACTGCTCGCGTTTTCATGCACTCGCAGCAGCCTTTCGCGCAGACTTTCGCAGATGCAGCTAATACTCTGAAAGCGAAGGGTAAGTCGATATTTCGGAGTAATGAGAAGTAAGATTTTTAGCAACCGCAGATGAGGGCAGATGAACGCAGATGAATCACATCTGCGTTTGTTTGTATTGATTTATCAGTGTGCAAGTGCGATAATTTTTTCTGGTTGATTCCCTGTGAAGGGAAAACGATTTGCGATCGCTATTAATACCATTTAGTCCTGGACGCATAAATACCAAAGAAACCGGGTTTTTACCAGTTTTAAAGGTCTGGATACAGTATTTTCGCAAAAACCCGGTTTCTGACCACCCCTGCGTCCAGGACTACCCTTTTTAAATCTGGTGCATCTTTCGCGAGCGCTGGCGGTGGTTCACGTTCCCTCTAATCTGTTAAAATATTTTTGCATCCGAGAGCATATTCCATTGATAAAATTCTCAATTCTCAATATTAGAAGAACAAGTTAACGCGGAAGGCATTTTTAAACTTAGTGTCGCAGCCAAACCTCTAATGAAAGCAGAACAGGCAAGTCCCTGGTAGAAGTCGCTCCCCATCGGCATATCAGGGCGATCGCCACCGATCCCCACCATCTCGCATTCTCATAAAATTCATACTTTATGTGGATGAAAAGACCGGTCCCAAGTTGAGAGACTGAAAGATGGCGTTACCCTTTTTTTAGCGATGGCAAACCGAGTTTTGATTGTCGGCGGGCGGGGACGAATTGGCAGCAGCGTTGCCCAAGACCTTGTTACCCATACCGACGCGGAAATTACCGTTACTGGACGCAACTCTGAAGCCTCTATTGGGCCGGGGTTGCCGCCGGATCGGGTGCAGTACCAAACTTTTGATTTAGCGGACAGTGCAGCCCTGCAAAAAGCAGTTTCACAGTCTAATCTTGTCGTTCACTGTGCGGGGCCTTTTCACTACCGAGACGCTGGCGTGCTGAAAACTTGCATCGAAGCAGGTGTTAATTATACTGATGTCAGTGACAGCCGCAGTTTTACTCGCAGGGCTTTAGAATTGCGCGAAGCCGCTAAAAATGCTGGGGTTACTGCTATTATTAATACGGGCATTTTTCCCGGTGTTTCTAACAGCATGGTGCGCCGAGATGTGGAACAATTAGATGAAGCAGAACACATCCATTTGAGTTATGTAGTCGGAGGTTCGGGCGGTGCTGGTGTTACCGTCATGAGAACCACTTTTTTAGGCTTGCAAACGCCTTTTGAGGTTTGGGCAGACGGCAAGTGGCAGCAAGTACAACCCTACAGCGATCGCGAAACGATTGAATTTCCCGCACCCTACGGCAAAACAGGGGTTTACTGGTTCGATATGCCGGAAGCAATCACTTTGCCCGAAACTTTCCCCGTCAAATCAGTTGTGACTAAATTCGGTACGTCTCCCGACCTTTACAATCACCTTACCTGGTTTGTTGCCAAGTATTGGCCGGCTAGCTGGCTCAAAAATAACTCTGTGATTGAATTTCTCTCCTACGTCAGTTACGGGATGACCAGTGTTACTAATAGTTTTAGTGGGGTTGGTGTGGCAGTGCGATCGCAAGTGACCGGTCTCAAAAACGGTCAACCCGCTAAAGTTTGCTCGACAGCGATACACCCCAGTGCTGCCGTCGCTACGGGCATTGGTACTGGCAGCATAGCTCAATTAATGTTAGAAGGAAAGCTGGATAAACCAGGCGTTTGGTCGGTCGAACAAGCTCTTTCTACTGAGCTATTTGAACGAGCTATGCAGAACAGAAACCTAGACATAGAGCAGGTTCTTTTGTAGTTACTTAGGTTATTTATAGAAATTTAAAATGTTGGAAAATGGGATGTTTTCCCGCTCGGCGAAGACGCGAAAGACGCGCGAAAAAAGAAGAGTCAGGGGCTTCGTAATTGATGGGAAAACCCCTAGATAGGGTTCTTCGGAAGAATTGCGATCGCCCCTGATAGGAGAGGAGTTCCGCTTGTCTAACTAATCTATCTTTTGGTAGAAGTAATAGTAACAAGCAGGCGCCTAAGATATGGGATGTCACGGGAAACATCCCTTTTGGCTCGCTCTAGATGCGGTAGCTGCGACAAAGATTGCGCTTGAACCAAGGTTGTAAATGTGCGATCGCAGTGAAGGGGCGACAAACACCATAATTTTTGCGGAAAAATACGAGGAGAAGTTGATATGAAGCGGGTTTTAAAAGCTCTCGGAAAAACATTGAGCCAAAGCATTTTGCTGGTGTGTACGCTGGCTTTCATTGGTCTGCTAAGTCTAGCGGTAGTACCCAGTCAGGCTGCTTACGCAGGTCAAGACAGAACTCAGGCGCCGCCAGAAGCTAAAATGACTGACCCCGCAGAAAGTTTCGAGGATCTCAATCCCCAAGCAGCTTACGATGAAATAGTCAAAACCTCTCAAAATCCTGCCAAGGTTGAGAAAGCTTACGACGAAAGCTTAAAGGAGTACAAGGGAGAACACCCGCAAGAAGGCATAGTTCAAAAAGCTGAAGATTTGATCGAAAAGGTCACGGGCAACTAATAAATCAAGAGATTTATATCTAACTCAAGTTGCTGGTAAATACACAGCTTCAGTGAGTAGACAATTGAGCCGAGTTCAGAACTCACTTGAAAATAATTATCTAGGGTGCGCCTCGGCGCACCTTATTGCTTGAGAGTAGCGTGTAAAACTCGTTTTTGAATCGAGAACTATGTTCTCATTTCCCTCCTTTTGAAGCTAGCAGCTTCATCCTTAAGGCAGATGAATAAATATGAATTTAAAAGCTAAGTTTAATAATAGTTACATTTAGATAAAAGGAAAAAAATATCATGAGCGATGACAAAAAAACGGTACATGAACCTGATGCTAACCTAGACCCGATTTCCGGGGAAAAGGGAGCTCATCCAGTCGCAACGGGTATTGGTGCGGCGAGTGCGGGTGCTGCGGGTGCTGCGATCGGCGGTGCCATCGGCGGGCCTGTAGGAGCAGTTGTGGGCGCTGTTGTGGGTTCGTTTAGCGGCGGTTTGGTGGGCAAAGGTGTGGGCGAGGCGATCGACCCCACGGTAGAAGATGCTTACTGGCAAAGCAACTACAGTTCCCGTCCTTACGTGGACACGAACACGACTTACGAAGACTATCAGCCTGCATACCGCACTGGTTATGAGGGATACACCCGCTATGGCGCTACTGGTAAGAAATACCACGAGATCGAACCGGATTTGCAGCGCGACTACGAAACAAATCGCGGCAAGTCTAATGTGAATTGGGAAAAAGCTAAGCACGCCACGCGCGACGCTTGGGATCGGGTGGAACGCGCTGTTCCTGGTGACATTGACAAAGACGGCCGCTAAAGGCATACGCCAAGTATTTCTCAGTCTTGCAGACACACAAACTCAAGCGTTCCGGTTATTTTTAGCCGGGTACCGGAATGGAGAAGTGTTTGATCAAAAAAAACCCGGCTGCTGCGTTTTGGACTGTTGTTGAGAGGTTGCAAAGTTTTTAACGCGAGTTTAGCGAAGTTTTTGGGGATTTTCAGCCCCTCTCTACATCGGAGAGGGTATTTTTATGCTCCCTTGAAATCGCATTTTTTAGCACGATTTTTATTTCACAGGACTGTTCGCTGTAAGAACTCGCTAGAGACGTAGAGGCTTTGCTGTGCGGGACGATCGCACTCCTAATAAACGCTTTTTACAAAATTGGGATGCTTCCGTTTGAGATTAACATTTTTTTTTAACTATTAGCCTTAAAATTAAACTTATTCAGGACTGAGGCATCGATCGCAAATTTTTGTCACTGTTCGCGATGCGCTTTCTTCAATCGCAGCCGGATCGTAAAGCGTCGGTGGCTTCAAGTCCGATAATTGTTAATCTAAATCCTCTCATTCAAAATTGGTATTACTTGTGGATGAAATGCTGGAAAGAGCTTGGACACTCAAGCAAAATTTAATTGACTTTGTTCTAGATGCTGAGGGAGAGTTGGCGGTAGCTTTGGAAGCTTATGCTGCAGCTCGATCGACCGGCGAGCGCTACGATATTGCTCAGCAAAATCAAGTGATTGACAGTTTTACAGTCGAGGGTAAAGTCGGAGAGAAAACGCCGATCGACCTATTTGTCGAAAGTCAGCCAGATTTAACCGAGAGCGATCGTAGCTTGCTGGAAAGTTGGGAGCACAGAAGCTTCACAGGCTTATTTGAAATCACTCAACTTTTCCCCGACAGGTTTGAACTGATGAACTGGCTGACGGCAAAGCACTACGTTGTCAAGCCCAACAGTCCTAATTTTCTTGCAGAAATGTCTCGCTTTAAGTTAGGAGAAATCTTGCGGGCTCGGATTTCTCCCCTCACCGATGACTGGTGGATACTTTCGAGCTCTCCCATCCTGATGGGGAAATTGGGTAAGCCGAAGTTGGCGGTGGCGATCGGCAATTTCAAGCAAAATCACAAACAGAACCTGTACAGCGATGCGCCGGAATTGTTAGAGCAAGCTTGGCAGTCGGTAGAACACTACCACGAAGATTTTACCGAATTTTTTGGTAGTGATGAATTGACGCTATCGGGGTATCACCTGAATAAACAGTTGGCTGAATTTCAGGAATTCATCACTAAAAAACGCCTAGCGGATATCGGCGTTGATGGAAGTAAATCTCTGGCGGATATCGTTGAAGATGCCGGAGTCGATCGAGAAGAAGTCAAAGCAGCAGCCATCGCGGCAGCAGGTGCCGATGCTAACGCAGTTGAGGTAATGCTCGACAGCAATGCTAGTGCAAAAATGGTAATGCCGAAAGTCGAATTGCCCGATCGCTTCAAGAAAGCTGAACAGGTGAGTGCACTTTCTCATCCTCGCTGGGGACAAACCTTTTTGTCTACTTACGCTCAATTTACTGCACTGCTAGCAGCCGCAGACTTTTCAACCGTTCCCGGTTACGAAAAGCTGGTGCGTAACTATCTAGAAGATCCTGCAATTAATGTCTGGATTTGGCAACGGTTAGCTAAAGTTAATCCAGCGAAATTAGAACAAATTTTGCAAACTGTATTGGAACGTACAGACTTTCAGCTCGATCGCGATTTAGATGCCTTGCTGCAAGAGTTTAAAAAACCCTTAGAACCCGAACTCCCGGAAATTGCCAGCGTTCCCGTACACCTGCACAACTTATTTCAGGAAGCTTTAGGCGAAGTTAATAAGTCAAAGTCTAAACCGCAGGAGAAAAAGAAAAGCTCTAAAGGCTTTAAATCCTAAGCAACTAAGTTCGTGGCATACTGCTATGCCCTAATGCGCCGGCTTGGCCAAGGGATACTCGATGAGATTGCCGCAGCCAAGGGAAAGCAGGAAGAGAGTGGCAATTTCAAGTATGAGTGCGATCGACCCTAGCCATTTTGGGCGCGTTAGTCTGCATCCCTCGGATAATAAACCATTAAACAAGCTCACAGCTAGCTGTGAGCTTATTGCCCGGTAATATAACTCAAATAGCTTTGCAGTCAGGACTTTAGTTTTTCTTCACCGCGATCGAAAGAACTGAAGTCCTTACTACAAACACTTTTTTTTAATCTTCAACTCGTCGGACAGCCATGCGTTGCAGCGGCAGGCTGAGTATGCTAGAAGCAGTCAACAAGTAAGAAAGAACCGTAGTCAGCTTCAAACTGAGCAATAACCAGCTATCCTCTGGTAGGTGAAGTTTCAGCCCGAAAAAAGAGATGCAGTACACTATCCAGTAAGTAAAGCTCATCTTGATGAGGATTTCCTCGCTCAAAGTGCGCTCGTCCGTTGGCTGCGAGTTGCGATTATCACCCAGCAGGACTAGACCCGCAATAGAAGCCACAAAAGAAACCATAACGAGATAGTCATGCCAGTTAAGCTCAACCATTTCTAAACTCCGCTTTTATCCGAATTTTTGGAATCAGACATCAGTCTAAAGGATAAGTTTTCCCGGTCAAAGCAATAGTTACAAATTGAAACAGCCGCAGTTACAAATCGCAATGAAAATCAACCGCAACCACCAGCCACAGGCTCGTTTAGTCAGTCGCCAAGGACAATTGCCCTTAAATATTGTTAAGTTGGGAGTACCTCGCCTGCATTTTGCCGACCTCTACCACAGGCTGCTAACTCTTTCTTGGCCGCGATTTTTCATACTCATTTGTCTCTCCTATACAGTCACAAATTCTTTATTTGCCTTAGCTTACTTGGCGGGAGGAGATTGCATTGCTAACGCGCGGCCGGGTTCTTTCCAAGATGCCTTTTATTTCAGCGTGCAAACAATGGCGACGATCGGCTACGGCGCTATGTATCCGCGCACGGATTACGCTAATACTATAGTCGCGATCCAAGCGCTTTTTGGTTTGTGGGGAGTAGCGATGGTGACGGGACTGGCTTTTTCGAGATTTTCCAGACCAACAGCTAGAGTTATCTTCAGCCGCGTAGCTGTGATCGCTCCTTTCAACGGCGTTCCGACTCTGATGTACCGCACGGCAAATCAGCGTTTTAACCAAATTTTAGAAGCGCAGCAGCGAGCTACTTTGATCCGTGACGAGGTAACACCGGAAGGAGAATTTATGCGGCGTTTTTACGATTTGCAATTGATGCGGAGTCACTCTCCGGTTTTTGCCTTAACTTGGACGGTTATGCACGCAATTGACGAGAGCAGTCCTTTGTACCAACTTACTGCCCAAGACTTGATGGAACAGCAAGCGGAAATTGTAATTACTTTAACAGGAATTGACGAAACAGTTTCGCAAACTATTCATGCGCGACATTCTTTTGTTGCCTCGGAAATTATGTGGAATATGCGATTTGTAGATATTCTTTTGAAATCGGCGACGGGAGGGCGGGTGGTTGATTATACTCGGTTTCACGATGTGAAGCCTGTGGAATGAAAGTTTGGATTGAGCCAGTGCTAGAATACCTGTATGGCAAAACAAATTAATATTTATGAACTCAATAACTGCAAATACGACACTGAAAGAATTGCAACCGCAACTCTTAGCTTTAACTCCCGAAGAGAAGGCTCAAGTTATAGAATTACTAGCCCAAAGTTTAAGAAAATTTGGGTCGGGAATTCAAAAGACTCCCGGCGTGTGCGGCGGCGATGCTTGCATCAGACAAACGCGAATTCCTGTTTGGGTGCTGGTGAATGCTCGCCGTTTAGGTATTTCTGAAGCTGAACTCCTAGAAGACTATCCGACTCTGCGTGCCGCTGATTTGGCGAATGCTTGGGCTTATGCTGAGGCATATCCTGATGAGATTGAAACAGCAATTAGAGAACAGGAAGAGGCATAAACAGTGACAGATATTTATACCGCGATCGCACAAAGCATTAAAACTGAGATATTTTACCATTTTAAATCAGGCTTTTATGAACGGGCAAGATGCCCGTTCCACAAAGAATGAATTTCTTGTGGAACGGGCATCTTGCCCGTTCTTGAAAAAAGAATGAATTTCTTGTGGAACGGGCATCTTGCCCGTTCTTGAAAAAAGAATGAATTTCTTGTGGAACGGGCATCT
>NZ_JAUBTU010000080.1:0-15414 GCF_036705085.1 Microcoleus sp. B6-A1 | reverse complement strand
TGCCCGTTCTTGAAAAGGTACAACATCTCAGTTAACATAAACAAAATACTCCTCGTACTATGCGAATAATTCATACTGCTGACTGGCATTTAGGGCGACGTTTTCGAGGGATCGATCGCACTTTTGAAATTGCGATCGCCCTCGAACAGATTTTGAAGCAAGCAAAAGCCTTGGATGTGGATGCTGTGCTCGTTGCGGGCGACATTTTCGACGTACCCAACCCTCCCGCTTACGCCGAACGCATTGCTTATAACTTTTTCTGCGAACTACAAGCCGCCGGAATTCCCGCAATTGCGATCGCCGGTAATCACGATTCGGCCTCCCGCATCGACAGCATCGCGCAATTGCTTTCCCTCGCCGGTGTTCGCGCTTTAGGCAAACCCAGGCTTTCCGCCGACGGCGGCACAATTACTCTTAATACAAAAAGTGGTAAACTTTGTGTGGGAGCGATGCCTTTTGCTTCCGAACAAAGACTGTTAGATGCTAATTCTCTCTGGCAGTCGGGCGATGCCGATCGCCGAAAAGATTACCGCGAAATCGTAGCATATTTACTCGAAGATTTAACCAGAGAGTTTAGAGACAATACTGTCAATTTTCTCATGGGACACATGAGCATTGACGGCGCTCGATTGACCAAATCCGAAGTCGCTTATTACACGCGAGAAAAATACCTGCTATCATCGCAAACTCTGCCGCCGGAAGCTCAGTATGTTGCCCTCGGACACATCCACATTCACCAGCGGATTTCTGAGACTTCTCCCGCTTATTATTCCGGTTCCTTGATTCAGCTAGATTTTGGAGAAGCGGAACAGGAAAAAGGATTTTGCTTGATAGAAGTTGAGCCGGGAAGTCAGGCAAAGGTGGAATTTAAGCCTGTGGCTTGCCACAAGCCGTTAAAAGTGCTTAAATGTCATAACGACAATCTCGATGAAACTTTACAAGCTCATCAGTACCATCCGGGTTTCTTGAAAGTAATTGTCGAACTGGACAGTCCGCAAATCGGACTTGCCGATCGAGTGCGCCAAATCTGTTCTCAAGCGCTGTTAATTGAACCGCGCTATCCAGATGCAGCGCTAGAAGCAACAGAAATAACTAATATCGATCCCAATAATTTTGATCCGGCAGCCGAGTTTTGCAACTATTATCAAAACCGATTGGGAACGACACCGAAACCGGCAGTATTGGAGGAATTTAAAAATTTGTACAAGAAGTTTAAGGAAACAGTTAACAATTAAATGCGTAAAAAGATACAATCTACACTCTCAAATTTTACATAGTTTTAAGACGGAAACCCACGCTCAATGTCGCTTGTAGTCGAGTCTAGATCCCCCTAAATCCCCCTGATTGTTGGGGAGTAGGGGTTGACTTTGATAATACTCTTGTTCCCCCCTTATTAAGGGGGGTTAGGGGGGATCGGGAAGACTGTAGAAGGAAGACACTAGACCGGAATATAACAATCTAAAACCCCAAATCTAAAATCTAAAATCAGTATGCGTCCACTCGAACTTATTCTCGAAGGATTTACCAGCTTCCACCGCGAACAGCGTTTAGATTTTTCTCAACTCGATTTGTTTGCCATTACTGGTGCTACAGGTGCGGGCAAATCTTCACTGCTAGATGCCATGACTTACGCTCTTTTTGGCACGACTACTCGCAGCGGCAAACAAGTAAGTGATTTGGCAAGTCAAGGCAGCGAAAATTTAAAAGTGCAGTTGCGTTTTGCTGTGGGTTCGGCACAGTATCGGGTGACGCGAAGGTGGCGTTTTCGTCCGAAATCTCCCGAAAATAAGGTGATTTTGGACAACTGGCAAAATGGCCAATGGGAAACTTTGGGGACGAGTATCGTTGCTGTTCAAAATACTATTGAACAGATTTTAGGAATGGATTTTGATACTTTTACGCGCGCAATTGTTCTGCCTCAAGGCAAGTTTGATGAGTTTATTAAAGGGGATACTTCAAAACGTCGGGAAATTTTGCGGCAGCTAGCAGGATTTGAGATTTTTGAGCAGATGCGGAAGGAAACAAATGAGCTCGCAAAGTTGCTGAAACAGGAACGGGAAATGGTGGAAAGGCAGCTAGCGGATTTGAGTGCGCCGACGGCTGATGAGGTGGATCAAAGACGATCGCAACTTTTGATTTTAGAACAGCAGTTGCCCGATTTCGATCGCGCCGTTATGAAAGCTCAGAAGGCTCTAGATGAAGAGGAACAGCTATTTTCGCAAATCGCTCGCTGGCAAGAGTTACAACAACAACTGACCCAATTAAATGCTAATTCTGCTGAGGTTGCAATTTTAGCACAGCGTTTAGAAAGAGCGCAAGCTGCCAATCATTTACAGGGAGATTGGGCTTTAGTGCGATCGGCTCGCACTCAGTATGAAACTGCGGAAAGTGCCTCGGTGGCAGCGCGAAAGCAGTTAATTAAAGCTCGCTCTGAGCTGGCAGTAGAGCAGCAGCAACTTGACGCGGCAAAAGCCAAAGAAGAGGTGCTAGCGCCACAAATTAAGGCTCGCGAAGATGCTCTAGCTGCTGCTAAAGTATATGAAGAACAGCGCGCTCAATTAGAAAAAGAAGTTGCGCTTGCCCAAAAAGTTCAACAGGAAAAACTCCGCTTTTTTATGGCAGCAGATAAAGACCTGCAAGCTGCTAACACTAAAATTCAAGGCGCGGGTTTTCGAGTTACTCAAGCAGCGGCACAGCTCGAACAGTATGCGCCGGGAGGAAAGCGTTTAGAGCGATTGCAGCAAATTTCACCCTTATTGATGGAACTTCAGCTAATTACCAAGCAGCAAAAGACTCAGCAAGAACAGTTGGATAAATCTCTGGCAGATAAGGAAAAAGCTCAACAAAATTATGTGAAGGCTACCACTAATTTAGAAGCCGTTGAACTCAGGCTAAAAGAGTGCGCCCGCGAGTTAGAAGTGGCCCAAACCGCTAATGCGGAAGCGGCACGTTTAGAGAGTGTTGCTGCTATCAGAATGTCGCTGAATTCTGGCGATACTTGCCCGGTGTGCGGGGGGGTGCATCCTGAGAGCGAGAGCCTGCCTCCTTTGCCAGATTCTAATATTGTCGATGTCGCTGGTTTGCGGCGGAAATTGGCGGGGGCAAATCAGCTTTTTCAAGATGCTCAAAGGTTGGCTGCTGAGGGAAAAAGTGCAGTGGCAGCCTGCCTGCAAAAAGAGTCGGAAATTGCTCAAATGCTCGAATTAACTGCGAATAGAGTTGCAGAATTGCAGCAGCAAATCACTCAAGTTCTGGAAAATTCTCAGTGGGAAAGCTTGGGGTTGCAGCAGGAGTTGGCAATCCTTAAAGAGAGCGATCGCCAATACCGCGAAACCGAACAGCAGTTCCAACTGGCATCATTGGAATATGATAATTTTCAGGAAAGATTTAATTTGGCGGTGGCGACTCAAGCAGCTAAACAGCAGGAATATCAAGATGCGATCGCCGAATCAGACCGCCGCCAGCAGCAGTTCCAAAGTTGTGTAAATGCGCTTTATCAAATTACCGAATATCAACCTTATGCTAATTTAGCAAAAGTCTTAGAACAAGACAAACAAGACTTGGCAAATCTGCTTAAAGTTGCCGAAAAATCATATCAAACTGCTCAAAATAAGGTTATTCAAGCAGCAGAGAGAGAGCAACAAGCTGGAGAGGCTTTTGGGCAAGCCCAGGCTCATAAACAGCAGCTAAACCTCGATTGGTCAGCAAAATTAACGGCGGCTGATTTCACAGAAGAGACCTTTTTAGCAGCGGTTGCGACAGTTAAGGAACAATCAGAATGGGAAAATGCTATTCGCTTTCACCGCGAATCAAAAATTCAGTTAGAGACGCGGGCAAAAGATTTGAGCGAGGCGATCGCAGGCAGAACTACCGATGAGAATAATTTAGCACAAGTGCGATCGGCAAAACATACCGCCCAAGAAAACCTCAAACAAGCCAACAACAACCGCGCCGAACTGTTAGCTTGGATTCAAGTAGCAGCTCAAAATCTCGAACAAGCCGAAAGACTGTCACAGCAAATCACAAATTTCACAGAACAAGAGCAAACTTATCACACCTTAGCGCAGAACCTCAAATCCAACGAATTTCAATCCTACATTTTAGAACATTTAGAAGCAGAATTAGTCGGCAGCGCCACATTAATTTTGCAAGAATTAACCGAAAATCGCTACAAACTAATAAACCAAGACGGCGAATACTGGGTAGCAGATAATTGGAACGGCGGCGAAGCTAGACGAGTGCGTACTCTTTCCGGTGGCGAAACCTTTGCCACTTCCTTATCAATGGCTTTAGCTTTGTCAGAAAAACTGTCTCAAGGAACTCACTTGGGCAGCTTATTTCTCGATGAAGGATTTGGCACTTTAGATACCGAAACTCTCGAAAGCGTTACTCAAATTTTAGAATCTTTGCGGCAGCGAGACAGGCTGATTGGAGTGATTACCCACGTTAGAGAATTGGGCGAAAGATTGCCAGCACAAGTTAAAGTCTTTAAGTCGCCGCAAGGTTCTAAAATAGAAGTTGAAAGAGTTTAAGTCTCTACTTTTTGCGATATATTGTAGTTTTTCTAGAATTGTGTTTCTTCTTCTGTAAAGATAGGAGGCCACAATTCTGAAACGGGCAATTCCCAACCGGGGAAAAGTTCTGGTAATGTTAAGATATCGCCATTTTGTAAAATTTGTGGTTCGCCAGCCGCTCGATAAATCTTCACTGTTTCTGCATCAGGATCGATCGCAATTCCGACAATCGATCCGAGCTCAACAAACTTCAAAACCTTGGTTTCGATTGGCTTAAGGCGATCGCTTTGAGACTTAATCTCTACCACAAAATCGGGAACCAACTGTCCAAAATAACGCGGACTTTGGCGCAATCGTGCGGCGCGCACAAAGGAAACATCGGGGGCTTTGACGTTAGTATCTGGCATAATAAAGCCGCCTGCGGAGTCAAAAACTCGTCCGAGACGGCGGGGATTTACCCAAGCGAAAAGAAAGGCAATGAGACGGCTGCTGATTTCACTGGATACGATGTCAGATGGGCCCATAATTGAAAGTCTCCCGTCTTCTAGTTCAATTTGGTAATCTAAACCAGCTTCAGAAAAAGCCTTTTGAACTTGCTCAACATCTTTGACAGTCATCGTTGACATAGGAACTTTCTCCCGTTATGAGCTGATATTTCATTTTAGCACGATCGCTATTTTCAATCTATAATTTAGTCAAAAGTTTAGACTTTTTACTTGTTTGTCGGCACTTGCTAAGTTATAATGATCGCAATAGATACTTTTTGAATATAGTAAAACTATTTTTTAAATCATGTCAGCCAAAGATATCTTTCACAACACAGTACGTGCGGCTTTGGAGAAAGATGGATGGACAATTACTCACGATCCTCTGTTTCTAAAAGTAACTTCTCAAGTAAAAATGCAGATAGATTTGGGAGGAGAGAAATTACTTTCTGCCGAAAAGGGGAGGCAAAAAATAGCAGTAGAAGTAAAAAGTTTTGTGGGCTTGTCGGCGCTGTCAGAATTCCATACGGCTGTTGGTCAATTTCTTAATTATCGAGTAGCATTGGAAAAATTGGAATCAGAACGAGTGCTGTATTTGGCAGTGCCTACAGATATCTATCAAGATTTTTTTACAGACTCGTTTGTTCAAACTGTGTTAGAACGATATCAAGTAAAGATGCTGGTTTTTCATGTGAAGGGACAGGAGATAACATTATGGAAAGATTAGATTATCGCCAGTTAGTTCAGAAAGTCATACATCAACACGCGACAGAGCAGTCTGAGCAAGATGTAGAAACCACTGAAATTGTTTTCGATACGGAACGCGACCGCTATTTATTGTTGTATGTGGGATGGCGGGATGAAGAACGAATTCATGGATGTCCCATTCATGTTGATATCAAAGATGGAAAGATTTGGATTCAGCGCGATTTTACGGAAGCAGGAATTGCCAATCAATTTCTAGAATTTGGAGTCCCTAAAACAGATATTGTGTTGGGATTTCGATCGCCTTATGTACGGCAATTTACTGGATTTGCGATAGCGTAGATCATTAAATAATCTCCCAAACAACAAAATTCCTACAACCCCGACTTATCCAATGATTCGGGGTTCTAATCTGTAAGTTATGTCAATTTAGTCAAACCCCCCCAAGAAACAAATATTATATGAAAAATGACCCCACTCGAATGCAATCAGTACAGTCGCCAATAATTCCAGTAGTAGGCGAACTGATTCGCCAAAATCCGGGAACAATATCTTTAGGACAAGGTGTAGTTTACTACAATCCGCCACAAGAATCATTTGAGAAAATTCCCGAATTCTTCGCAAATCTCGACAATCACAAATATAAAGCTGTCGAAGGAATTCCACAATTACAGGATGCAATCGCAGCCAAACTCAAAACCGATAACGATATAGAAATTAATAGCAAAAACTGCATTGTCGTTACCGCCGGTAGCAATATGGGATTTACCAACGCCATTCTTGCTATCACCTCAGCGGGGGACGAAGTTATTATCCAATCACCTTATTACTTCAATCACGAAATGGCGGCAATTATGGCAAATTGCCGACCTGTGATAGTAGAAACTGACGCCAAATATCAACTTAATCTCGATGCTATAAAAAAAGCAATTACCGACAAAACGCGAGCCATAGTTACCATTTCACCAAATAATCCCACTGGTGTTGTTTATTCAGCCGAAGCACTCCAAGAAGTTAACGAAATTTGTCGCCAGCACAACATATATCACATCAGCGATGAAGCCTACGAATATTTTACTTATAACGGCGTCAAACACTGTTCGCCCGCCGCTTTTCCCAACAGCAGCGAACATACAATTTCCCTGTTTAGCCTCTCCAAAGCCTACGGTTTTGCGAGTTGGCGGATCGGGTATATGGTAATACCAGAACACTTGCTCGTTTCTGTGAGAAAGATTCAAGATACAATCTTAATTTGTCCGCCCGTAATTTCTCAGTATGCAGCCCTGGGAGCCTTGCAAGTTGGTAGAGGTTACTGCGATAATTATGTAAGGGCGATCGCATCCGTGCGCCAACTGGTATTAGACGAACTCAATACCATCCAAAATTTGTGTACAATTTCCCCAGCCTGCGGAGCATTTTACTTTTTCTTGAAAGTTGATACTGAAATCGATACAATGGAATTAGTAGAAAAATTAATTCGCGAATATCACGTAGCAGTGCTTCCCGGTACCACCTTCGGCATGGATAACGGCTGCTATTTGCGGGTTGCTTACGGTGCTTTGGAGAAAGCAACCGCCACCGCAGGTATTAGGAGATTAGTTAAAGGTTTGAAGACAATTTTAAACAAGTAAAATAGGAAGATTCAACATGGTTGCCACTAATTTAAAAGCAAATACAAATATCCAAGATACCTCCGCTGCAAGACTGGCAGACTTGCGCGATTTGATGGCAGATTATGAATTAGATTGCTATTACATCCCAGCGGTTGACGAACACTTAAATTTATCCGTTCCAGCAGCGAAGCAGCGGCGAGCTTGGATGTGCGGTTTTACGGGTTCCGCTGGTGATTTGTTGGTTGGCAAAGATTCCGCTTGGTTGTTTGTGGATTCCCGCTATTACGAACAAGCCGAATTGCAAGTCGATACTGGAATTATTCAAATATCGAAACTCGGCTTAGAAGGAAATTTAACCTTAATTGAAACTTTAGAAAAATTGGCTGTAGAATCAGCCAAAAAATCAACTAAAATTCGCATGGGTTTTGACCCGTTTACCGTAGCGACAGAGCAATATCAAAATTGGGTGAAAAAATTTGCAACTGCGGAGATTGAACTCATACCAATCCCGGAGAATTTGACCGACAAAGTGCGATCGCAAACTCCTTGGCAAACAGCAGAGACTTTACCCGCGATTGATGCAGAGCCCATATTTAGCTTACCTGTATCCCTGACAGGAGAAACTGCGGCCGAAAAATTAGCCAGAGTCAGGGAAGCGATGCAAAAAGCCAACATTGATGTGCTTCCGATTACCAACCTCAATCAAATAGCGTGGCTGTTCAATCTCCGAGGCTCGGATATTCCCCACATTCCCATTTTCATATCCTATGCCATTGTCACCACAGATTCAGCGTTTTTGTTTACAAATCCTGAACGAATTTCCCCCGAAATCAAGCAAGAATTGAGGGCGGATGTAACTTTGCTTCCCTACGCAGACTATCCGCATACATTAGAAACTTGCGTAAATTTGCCACATAAAGTTCGGGTACTTTTAGACCCAAAACACAGCACAGCAGGCACGTACCAGTTAATATTAAACCATCAAGAAGCACAGTTTTACAACATCGAAATAGTTTTTGAGACACATCCGGTAGAAGGGATTAAAGCTCGCAAAAATCCCGTAGAAATCGAGCAGATGAAATCAGCCAATTTCAAAGCAAGTCGAGCGAAAACTTTGACTTTAAAGTGGTTGACAGAACAGCTAAAAAATGGTAAGGTAGTTACCGAGTTTGATGTCAAAGAAAGCATCGAACATTTTTACCAGCAAGAAACAGATTTTCAGACTTTAACTTTTAGAACGATCGCCGGTGCGGGAGCCAATAGCTCGATCGTACATTACGGAACCCCCAGCCCAGAAATAACGTTAAAACCGGGGGAACTGCTGTTATTGGACTCAGGAGCGCAATATTTAGCAGGTACAACCGACGATACGAGAACAGTAAGTATCGGAGAACCGACGGCGCTACAAATAGAACACTACACAACAGTCTTAATCGCGCACATCAACTGTGCAATGCAGCAATTTCCCAAAGGAACAACGGGAGCGCAATTAGATGCGATCGCCCGTGCGGTATTATGGCAAGAACAGCTAGACTACGGACACGGTACAGGGCACGGAGTCGGCGCGTTTTTAGCCGGTCACGAAGGGCCCAACGGCATCAGCAAATCTGTGCAGTATCCCCTGGAAGCCGGAATGGTAACAAGCATCGAACCGGGATATTACGAACCGGGATGGGGCGGAATTCGCATCGAAAATCTCTATGTTGTCAGGGAAATGCCATCCAAAAACGGTTTGGTTTGGTACGGATTTGAATCGCTGACGTATATTCCGTTTGAGCGCAAATTAATAAATGTCGATCGGCTCTCAAAGACTCAACTCGCATGGTTAAATAATTATCATGGTGCTGTAGTCGAGAAACTGGAACCCGTACTTGATGCAGCAACACTTGAGTGGTTGAAAAAAGCCTGCGCTGCGTTAGGTTAAGCCTTGTAATTTGTCGCACATTTAACTTGTGCACCTGTTTTTCGGGAAACTCTTGTGGGGTGGGCACGCGATCCCGCCCCAAAGGTACAAAATAGCACATATCAGATAGGGACACGGCACTGCCATGTTCCTACTGTTACCTAGTTACATAGTTACACTTCTCAGGATAAAATCACCTACTGATAAATAGCTAAAACTATTACTATAGAATTTTAGGGTTTCGGGCAATTAGGTGATTTAAGTCACAGTATATGCAGACGACTACTGTTAAATTCATAATGATAATCACCCAAAACAAGGGGGTTAAGTTTTATGAAAGCCGAATCAGAAGTATCTATTTCTTTTGCCATATCTATCTTTTCAAATGAAAAATTTACACCTGATGATTATAGACTAACCTATAAATCCTATGAAGAGCTAGGTCTAATTTGTGAGAATTGTAGAGAACTTGTCTTTTTTAAGCAAGGTATAGAGAGAGTTTCTCACTTCTCTCATTTCAAAAGTACAGGAAAAAATTGTGAGTGGAGAAGGAGAACATCGAGCAATAGCAATACACAACACACTGATTCAGAGAGTAGAGAACAAAGCTTAGAAAAGTTCCAGAATAAATTTAAAGGGATTATTGAACGAGCGATAATTCAATATCACAACATCTCATCTCCTCAGTTTCTTAGTCAAATAGTTAACGGTAAAATCTTAGTTGCTGAATATAACATTAATATCGAGGCGTGGCTAAGGTGGTTTAATAAAAAGAAAAACAGAAACAAGGTTGAAAATGTCGCACTAGCTTTGTATCAGAATAATGAGTTATTATCTAATATAAATAGTAGAGTTATTTTAAATTTACTTGATTACTTGTGCGTTTCTGCTAGTAAAGATATTTTGAGAGATATCCTTTATTATGTAGTTTTTGTGGTGAATAAGGAGATAGGTGTTAATAATGATTTCGAGAAAGTTTGCTGTAAAGTCATTGAAATAATAATTTTTGCTGATTGGAAAAAAGAATACGAAATCGCACCTATCACATTCAAAGGGATTGACCACCCTAATGTAGAGGAAAAAACTCCTAAAGGTCAAATCAAGGTAGAGCAGCAAACACCTAAGCCTATTAAGTTGGAAAATGAGAAAGTAGTTACAGGGTCTGCCAAGTTTGTAGATGTAATTGGTACGACTCCGGTTATTATGAAGCTTAACCCATCTACTACCGGATACAAGTTAACCGCTTTACCTGTTAAACTCCCAGACTCTTTCTGTTACGACTTAGCGAGATATATTGCTGGTAACATCCCAAAAATGTCAGCTATCACCTACCTACATAAGGAAATAACCCGACTACAAGCTTTGTCTACTGAGTTTTTCGGCGGTATTCCTCGCACTGACTTGATATCAATGTTAAACAATTTGAAAGAGGGAGTAATTGCAGATAAAAAAATAGACCCTGCTAACTTTATCACATCAAAAAACAAGCTAAGAGAGGAGTTAAATAAATCCCCCTTCTTGACTAGCAATAGGGAGCAATATTACGGCTTTTATGAGTTAGCCATAGTTACGATAACTCAGGAAGTAGAGGACAAGGAATACCAGTATAGGTTAACTAATCTCTCACCCGATGATAAAGCCTTCTACCGTCACAATCTGCCTAGTGTACTTAACTGGGTTCGTAGGGTTACTCACAATCTAAGATCACACTTCAATGTCAATAAACCAGATACGGGGGAAATTAGGAAGTATCTACAATCTAAGTTTGATTATTCCAATTGCAAGCTTAATGTTTACTACGGGGAAAAACAACCGCGCAAGGGCTTAATCATGGAAATATCGCACCAGGGGCAAGTAATTTCTGAGCATCATATCCAAATAATCGATCCTGCTAACACAGAGAAAAGATACACCCGAACCAATGAAGAAGGAAAACCCGAACAACATGACAGACATTATGGGATAATCCCCACAAAGATAACTGTTACACCCTCTTTCAACGATCATAATGATGATGAGATATTTTATGCTCTACTAGAATGCCAAAAAACAGATAGAGAGTTAGTAACTTTTGCTAAAGCTCAACTATCTAAGGTGATTAACAAGTACATATCAGCTAACAGGAATAAGTTAGTAGGGGAAAATAAATCAGCCGTACAAGTTACAGTTGCCAAGAGTGTGGGCTTCATTGATACCGGGCATGGGTATAATGCAATCAAGAAAACCTTTCTTAAGTTCTTACGTCCTTTCACTTCTGAGAGTGCTGTAAATATGGGTAAGGTAGTAGACCTAAAAACCCTTAAGCCTTACACGGATCACGATTCAACTTTTTTACTTGAGAAGATGACAGCAGGCTGGAAAACTTGGAATAAGGCAAGCGATCGGATAATTGAATTAGGTCAACAGTCATTTAGAAAGGAAAACCCAGGAAAACTAATGCTAAATGTGCATAACTTGATACAGTCTAATCCTGAGTTAAGCTCGCTAGTATGGGATGACTTGATTAACACTTTCTATCATCTCTCTCAGTTGTCTATAGGGTTTAAAAGCTCAAAGGGTGTTATCCTTACGCCTTTTGATATTTACTCAAATGATCTTCAACGATGGCAACATAGAATCAAAATTCAGTTAATCTCTATTCTTAAAGATGGAGATAAAACTAGAACATTAGGGATTGAGTCATTGTTGCAGAGAGAGATAGAGGATCTATATTCTACATTAGATCGCCTATCCCCTACTTGGAATACTAACCAAGATATCAATAAGCATCTAGCAGAGTTACACGATTGCTTATCTGCTGCTAAAAAACTTAACCCATAAGACCAACTAGCTAGGTTATACCCGGTAAGTTATCCTAGCTCTTTCTACTAAAAGCATTCAACCTTTGACTTAGGTCAGTAAAAAGAATGAATATTTAGTAGATTTAAACAAATAAAACAGGTATATACCCTACTAATGTCAACCTGCTCTAAATCCCTATCTAGCTTAGCTTTACTTCCCACTTTTTATAGACTACTAAGATAGGACATTATATCAGAAAGCCGAGCTTTAAGAGCTTAGTTGGGTATGGGGTTCTAGACCCACTTCATACCTAAAAATAAGACCAAGGCTCGAAGTTTCATCAAGCCTTGGTCTTATCAGGAAAGCTGGTGACAGGATTTGAACCTGCGACAGGCTGATTACAAATCAGCTAGCTTTAACTACTTTTGAGGTAAACCAACGGCTTGAAGCTCTACTAGATACCCTCTGTCAAAGAAACTGGGTATGAGGCGGGTATGAAATTTACCAATACCCAGAATCATGTTTATCACCCCTGATCACAGCAAAGATGGTGTAGTAGCTAAGTACGGTAAGGTTTCGGTAGAGCGATTCCAAGGTAGCTATCGTATCCGCTGGCGGTTCAATGGTCAGCGTTACGTAATAACAGTCGGTAAAGCTGACACTGATACTACTCTTAAGGTAGCCAGTGCTAAGGCTCAAGAAATCAACAGCGATATCCTCATGGAACGCTTCGATGAGAGTCTAGCTAAATATTCTCCTAAACACGCACAAGCACTAGCACCTGTACAACGGGTAACTAAGCTTAATCTAGCAGATGTTTGGGAACACTACAAGCAAGCCCATGTACAGCGAGTAGCTAAAACAACTCAAAAAAAAGACTGGAAAGAAGTAGAGAGGTGTTTAGCTAAAGTTTCCAGTGAAGCTCTTGACCTTGACAATCCTCACTTACTATTGCAGGAATTATTGGAGCATTACAGTTCCAGCACCTTAAAAAAAGCAATTGCTAACATCAATGCTGCCTCCAACTGGTCTGTTGAAACTAAGTTAATCAGTGATAATCCCTATCACAATCTCAAAAAGCAACTGCCTAAAGGACAAAAAAGCAAACGTTCTAAAGAATGCTTTGAGCCTGAAGAAGTTAAACGCATTATTCAGTCATTCTCAAGTAATGAATTCTGTTCACCTGCTAGTGCTTACTTTCATTCCTACTACTCTGGTTATGTAGAGTTTCTAGCTTTAACAGGTTTCCGACCAGAGGAAGCAATAGCTCTCAATTGGAATGATATCAAAGAAAGAAATGGGAGGACTGTGATAGTGGTTAGCAAAGCCTACTCAAAGGGAGAGTTAAAGGATACTAAAACCTACAATACTCGAATTTTCCCTTGCAATGACCAACTTCTTAGCCTCTTAAGACGCATTCCTAAACGTCAAAATGAAAATAATCTAGTCTTTCCTAGTGTAGAGGGAGGATATCTGAATCAAGATAATTTTCTCAATCGGCAATGGCGTCCTGTAGTAATCAAACTGTACCAGTCTGGAACAATTAGCCAATACCTACCCTGTTATAATCTTCGGCACTCATTCATCACTCGCTTAATTCGGGATGGTTATGATCCATCTACCGTAGCAGCACTGGTAGGCAATAGTCCTCAAGTTATTCTAGACCATTACCTAGCAGCTAAGAAGGATTTAACCTTACCTGAGTTGTAAGTCTCGTAAATAAAACAGAAAATCAAGAGGATAGAGGCGAAAAACTTCTATCCTTTTCATTGATGTGCGTTGGTACGGTAAACCGAACATGATATTACGGTTATTTTGACCTTGATTATTCGGTCGATTCAATTAACGACTTTATATAATGAGTAATAGGTAAACACTGAACCTTGACAATTTAGGAGTCTCTTATTTTCTTGTCTTACAAGCAAGAACTTAGAGATTCTCGGTTTCTAGCGATTTTGCTATGGCAATCTCCGTTAGAACATTTTCGGGGTGTTTATATGATTATTTCCTCTCTATTTTTGACTATTTTTTAATATGACGAACTACCAAGGAACCAAAGCAATTATTGCTAATAACTTTGCTGATCGGTTAAAGCTTAACAAAGTCACCAAGGATATTTACTTGGATGGAGAACTATTTGACTTACCTAAGTTTAGGCATCAGGTTTTTCTCCACCATAATACAGTCCTAAAAAATGATAAGTATATCTATGAACTAGCCCACATCTACGCTAGGAAAAATTTATTTTCTCCCTTAGAGGATTACTTAAGTGAATGCGAGTCTAAGTTCCCAGATATAGACTACAAAGATGTTTTTAGAGAGCTTAATGAGAAAGTCCTACATATTGACCCTGATTCCTTAGAAGGAGTATTTTTACCTAAGACTTTAGTAGGTGCAGTAGCTAGAGTATTTCAGCCCGGTTGTCAATTTGATACTGTACTTATACTTAAAGGTTCTCAAGGGTTTTATAAGACTTCTTTCTTCAAAGCATTAGCAGGAGAGGACTTATTTACTTCTATGACTTTGCAAGCTTATAGCAAAGATGAACAGATGGTTTGCAATAGTAAGTGGATTATTGAGCTAGGAGAGTGTGAAGATAGTCTTACACCTTATCTCTTAAGTAAATTAAAGGGGTTTATTACGAAAACAAGCGACACCTATCGCAAGCCTTATGATAGTAGACCGATTACACTACATCGACAGTTTATTCTGGTAGGTACAACGAATAAAGATAAGTTTTTAGTTGATCCTACAGGTAATAGAAGATTTTGGTGCTTAGATGTAAACGAGAAAATAGATATTGACTGGGTAAAAGAAAATAGAGATTTGATTTGGGCTAGTGCTGTTAAAGCCTATAAAGATAATTATCCTATCTACTTAAATGAAACTGAGCAAGAAATGCTTAATGCCCTAAATAAAAAATATGAAGCAAATGATATGTGGGAAGATATAGTAGCTGATTGGGTAGAGAAACAACAAGAGCCTTTTGTTTTGAGCGATGTCTTAACTCAGGCTATAGGAAAAGAACCTAAGTCTTGGACTAGAAAAGATGAAGAAAGGATTACTAATATTCTGACAGGTTTAGGCTTAGAAAAACCCACTCAAACTAGCAGGGTCAACGGTAAGCCGGGTAAATACTGGCGAGTACCTGTGGCTGTAACTAGGTAATTGCTCAGTTACGTTTGAGTTCCAAGCTGAATCCTTTATATATCACGGGGTTCAGCTATTTTGTAACTGTGTAACCGTGTAACTGTAACATTTTAACTAATCCTTTGGATCGATCGGTCAATCTAGTTAATTGATAGACCCGGAGAAAATAAAGATCCAATGGTGTTAAACCCACATTCCGCAGATGTGATTATCTTACTGGTATTTTTCAAAAATCAAAGCCATAAAGCTTTTTTTAGTCTAAC
>NZ_JAUBTU010000079.1:19326-34228 GCF_036705085.1 Microcoleus sp. B6-A1 | reverse complement strand
CACTGAGTTTTAGTGATGTTAAACAATGCAAAATAATCCTTGAAAACATCACTAGGAGTAGCACCAACTGCCTTAATCCATCCATCCCAATAAGGAGTAGGGTTATTCCCATTGCCAACTGCAGCGGGTTTAATTGCTAAAACGAAACTGTAATACTCTCCCTCAATCAACTTACTGATGTTAAGAGAAGGCGTTACACCAACTTTACAGTTGTAGGGGTTAGCAACCTCTGACATCACCATATCAAGAGGAGTCTCAACACTGGTTGCACCATTGTATTTTGTCAGCGGCATCTGACCAGTCTGCAAATATGGCAAAAACAAAAACGCTTTGTTGTTACCAGAAGCGTTTAATTCCGAGCCCCCCCAACGAGCCCAACACAAAATTACGGGATAGCCCGGAACATTGGTTGTCTTCATTCCTTGACGAGCAGTTGTTTCAGAGCCAGTATCTCCAATCCTGAGAATGCTCGAAATTAAATCACGCCCTTCTTTAGTTACAGCCATTATTTAGTATTCTCCTTATAGCGCCGCCACATTTTGTCAGACCAAGATTCAGAAGGAGCAGGAGACGGAGTGTAGGTAGGTTTAGAAGGCGGAGTGTAGGTAGGTTTAGGCACAGGAGTCGCAACCGGTGGCGGTGGCGGCATTGTAGTATTTGCAATCGAAGCCGCTAAAATCAGTTCAATCATTTTGTTGCCCAATCAATAAGTCCATCTTCAGAGAGATAGATAGTCAACACAACGGTAATAATACTTATCTTTTTGGAAACCCATTGATTTAAAGAAAGGTCTTTACTAAAATCTAAGTGATGAATTGAGAAAACTTATGAGTAGAGTTGATATGTTTGTATTAGCAGTGTTATCTCGCAAAAATTATCTATCTCTATCAAGTGTTGTAAAAGAAGTAAGGGAAATGAATCTAAGCAAACCACCTTCAAAAATTGGAATCTACAAAAGATTAAATGTATTAAAAAATCAAAATCTAGTTAGCTTCGAGTGGAATCAAGGAAAAAAAATCTATTTTATTTCAGAAAAAGGTTGCGAAATAATTAATGAATTCATCAATCAATTAATAGGAATATCAGCATGAGTCAGAATTTAATTAAATGGCTAGCAACGATTTTGATGGTAATTGACCACACAGGTTTGTTACTAGAAATAGAGCCAATGAGAATTATTGGCCGCTTAAGTTTTCCGCTGTTTGCTTGGATATCGGCTCAAAACTGGAAACGGCGAGAAGCAAAAAGCAGTGCTAAACCTTTAATTACCAGATTATTAGTATTTGGAATGGTTAGTCAAATTCCATACATATTGCTATTTAACAAATTGGAATTCAATATATTGATTAGCTTTGCATTAGTTGTAATAACGTTTACACAAATTCACAAAGCTCCAACAAATAAAAAAATCCTGGTAATGATAATGGGAATGATAGCAGCTCAGGTTTGGGAAGTAAGCTACGGATGGTATGCGGTAGGGTGTCCGCTGCTGATGATTAACTTAAAAGGTAAAGGCGATCGGATGTGGTGGATTGCTTGGTTTATAACCAATGTCATCTATGCAGCAACATCAGGATATCTTCTTCAAGTGTTCGCAGTGTTGACACCGCTAATCTTAAGTTGGCACAACCCAAGCAGAGACCGAAAGCCAACGGCAGTGGAAAAAAAATTTTTTTACTACTTCTACCCAATCCACTTGGCGGGACTAGCAGCGCTGCGAACAATAATCTAACTCTGGGGATTCATTTTAGCGACTCCACCAACTATTTGCGCCTCAACCTGAACGTCAATTACTGGTTGAATTGGCTTGTAAGCTGCCGGTGCTTCTTCGATTCTGCGTTCTTCGCGCCAGGTAATGCAATCTACGCCGATTAATCCCAAAGCGGAGTCAGTTTTATCAGCACCTGCGCGACTCATATCGAAGCGCGATCGCGCCCTTCCTGCACCGTGAGAGGCCGATCGCAAAAATCGATCGTTCCCCTTCCCAACCAGCAAATAAGACGGCGCGCCCATCGAACCCGGTACAATTACAGGCTGACCGGAATGTGCGGGACAAGCGCCTTTGCGCGTTACCCAGCCGGCACCTTCAGCTAAAGTGATATTGTGAGGCAAATCGTAAACTAAGGGAGCTTCCACATCGCCGAAAACTTGTCGCAAACGCAACCGCAGAAGTTCTGCTAGCAGCAAACGGTTGATAAAGCCGTAGTTAGCGGCTGTTGCTTCCGCTTGCAGGTAGCTGTTCACAAGTTCGGGAGTTGCTGCGACAGACAGCGGAAAAAGCCGGGATTCAGGATGTTTCAGGGTTTTCGGCCAGGCCTCGCAAGCTCGATCGCGCCACATTCCGCCGATATATTTGCCGACATTCCGCGAACCGGAATGAATCATGAAAGCGATTTGTCCCGATCGAACTCCCCAAGTATAAGCCGTAGCTCGATCGATAACTTCCTCAACCACTTGAATTTCCACAAAGTGATTGCCGCCACCGATGGTAGCTAACCCCCCATCCCTGACTAAGCCGTCATTTGGGACTAATTCTTCAGGAGCCCATTTGACATCGCCATTCATGGAACCGCCGAGGAAAGTGCGATTGCACTCTGTCGCCAACTGCTCGAAATCCGAATTAGCCGCGCTGCCGGTTGGCTTGTCCAGCATACCATCCAGCCATCCGGGCATCCCGTGTTGGAACATCGCGCGAGCAGTTTTTGCAGTCATGCTAACATCGCGAGTACCGAAGAAATAATCGCCTTTGAGCAATTCTACAAAGCGATCGCGCTGACTGAGGAATTGTTCGATCGACAAATCCGCAACGTGTAACCGCATCCCGCAGTTAATATCGGAACCGGTAGCCGCCGGAATCACCATTCCTGCTGTTTCTACAATAGAGCCGATCGCCACCCCCGCATCCCCTGGATGGAAGTCAGGAGTAGCGCAAGCGCGACAAACGCAGCCGCCTTGAGGGTGTCGAACATTCGCCAAATTTGCCAACTGTTTGAGCGCCTTTGCTTCCACAGGAAAATCCTCTGGGAGCAAAACTTCTGCAGTTGGAGCATCGGCATTTTGCCAGTGTTCTTTCAGAGAACTATTGAGAGAAATGGAGTAGACTTTATTGTCGTAACTAACATCAAGACCTTGCCGAGACAAAGCTCGCAAAAGCCTGTTCAAGTTTTTTGGCAGCTGCATAAATAGTCTGTTGCGGGTTGCATAGCAACCCCCAAAAGTTGAAGAGATTTTTTAGAAAACAAAAGACTTGGGTTCAGCAGCCGCAATCTTTTTTAAGATAAGTTGAAAGGCAACTTTTCTAATTACTCAACTCATAACATATCATTTTTGATATGTCAACCCTTTTCTTGAAGTTTTAATAAATATAGATGATTTACCAAGCGGTGTCAGAAACCCGGTTTGTGCCTAGAAAAATCGCTTGAGTCGAGAATAAATGTACATTGAAAATCAATATATAGGCATCCACAAATCATAATCTAAACGGGAACCGTTTTAATTAATATTTGGCTCACAAGTTGTAATTCTCTCTCGCTTGTTGAGTCTGCTTCAGCTTGTGTTCGAGACTTTGCCAATTTTCGGCTTTGATATCGCTGATGAACCCGTCGAGACAGTCGCGGTAAATAGAGAGCGATCGCAATAATTCCTCTCGATTGTACTTTGCCACCATCACTCCCAGTTCGGGATTGCCACCCCCCACCCGGCTCGTGTCCCGAAAACCCGAACTCGCCAAATGTTGGGCTAAATTAACAATATCCCGATCGCCCTCAAGATCGCACGCAGCAACCAGCGTCGCGCTCGCCATGAGTGGCAAATGAGAAATCCAAGCCACAGCTCGATCGTGTTCTTCCGGCTCACATCGGTAAACTTTAGCACCCAGCAACCGCGCAATTTCCTCAACCTTATCCACCGCAAGCGTCGGCGTCTGGGCCTGCGGCGTCACCACATAAGGCCGGCCCACAAACAAATCCGGTATCGCCGCCTCAATGCCGCTTTCAGCAGTCCCCGCCATCGGGTGTCCCCCTACAAAATTCTGCCACAGAGGAGACACAGCCTGCACTATGGGTGTTTTTACGGAACCGACATCGGTTACAATAGTATCAGGGGAAAGATAGGGCACCAACTCTCGGACGATCGGCTCGATCGACCCCAGTGGCGTGCAAATAAAAACCACATCGGCTGCTGCCATCAGAGACAGGTTTATGCTGGCTTCATTGACAACACCGCGAGCTTGCGCCCGATCGCAAGTCTGCTGCCGACTCGAAACCCCAAAAACATTAAACCCGCGCGATCGTAAATCCAGCCCGATCGAGCCACCAATTAAACCCAGTCCTACAATACCGATATTCATAGCAATAAAATGGGGATATTTGATACGGTGCCGCCCCCATGACAGTCGAGGAACTCCTGAAGAAATATGCCGCCGGAGAAAGAAACTTTGCCGGAATCAACCTGACTGAGGCCAACCTCAGCGGCGTCAACTTGAGCGGAGCCAACCTCAAGGGTGCGAATCTGAGTGTAGCAAACCTGAGCGGAGCAAACCTCAGCAAAACCAACCTCACAGGTGCAAAACTCAACATCGCCAGACTCAGTGGCGCCCATCTAGGCGGCGCCGACCTCACAGACGCCGACCTCAACGTCGCTTACCTAGTGCGAGTTGACCTCAAAAAAGCCATACTCACAGGGGCAAAACTGATCAGAGCCGAGCTAATTCGAGCCGAGCTCAGCGGAGCCAACCTTAGCGGAGCCAACCTCAGCGGCGCCACCCTCACCGAAGCCACCCTTCGAGGAGCCAACCTCGCTCAAGCCAACCTTCGAGGCGCTCACCTCAGCGGCGCGTGCTTGACAGAAGCCAACCTCGAACAAGCCAACCTGCAAGGAGCCGACCTCAGCCGAGCCGACCTCAGCGGCGCCGACTTGCGAGGCACAGAACTGAGACAAGCCAACCTCACTCAAGCCGTACTCAGTGGCGCCGACCTCAGCGGCGTCAATTTGCGCTGGGCCATCCTCAGCGGCTGCAATCTGCGCTGGGCCGACCTCAGCGAAGCCAAATTGAGCGGTGCCGACCTCAGCCGAGCCGACCTCTGCCACGCCAACTTGCTGAATGCCAGCTTAGTTCACGCCGACCTGTCAAATGCCTATCTGATCCGCGCCGACTGGATTGGAGCCGACTTAACCGGAGCCACCTTAACCGGAGCCAAACTTCACGCAGTTTCGCGGCTCGGCATCAAAACCGAAGGCATGACCTGCAAGTGGGTCGATCTGAGTCCCAACGGCGACCACAGCCAAATTTACTGGTTGAACTCTGGAGGAACCCAGGAATTTTTTCACGAAACCTTGCCCACAGTTCGGATTGTGATTGACTCGCCCTTAGACCAAGGCGCTCATTTTGCACTAGCTGCAACTTATTACCAAATTGCCCAACAATACCCGAGTTTAAGTCAGCCGCCCACGATCGAAGTCAGCTCCAGGCGCACCGTACTCGCGTTTAAAATGGACAGCGATGATAAATTATTTGCCACCGCTTACGTTGCCATCATTCCTTTTAACGACGCTGCCATAACTCAAAAAAACCTAATAGCTTTAATGAAAATGATTCAATCCCACGATGCAGGCAAACTTAACGTCAAAGAATCTAAACACGTCCAGTTATGCAGCAAAGCACTCAACCAAGCTATCAGCAAAGTAGACCAAATCAAAATTTCCAGTTCTTTTCCAAAAATCGGTGAAAGCATCAATTTCTTTCAAATTCCCACACAGATGAGCTTAATTAATTCCCGCGATCAAAGACTCAGCGTATATCACCACCCCGCCTTCGGCAAGCGCCTAATTAAAAAATACGAGCCAAGTAACTCACCATCGGGTAAATTAGCCGAAAGCACAAAATTGGCTCAAGCTAATATCACTAGCATTTTGGATTTTATAAAAGGCTTCCACAATATAGATGTCTAGGCATATTGCATCAAGTTACAGAAAATGCTTATTCTAGTTTAAAGGTTGGCACAACAAAGCTTTGTTCTAGCTAACACATCAGGGAAATTTAAAAGCATGGATGCCGAAGAACTCATCACCAAATATGCAGCAGGAGAAAGAGACTTTACTGCCATCCTCCTTTGCGAGGCAAATCTCAGCAGGATCGATCTCAGCGGGGCTAATTTCAGTGAGGCAATCTTGAGCCTCACCAACATGAGCGGCACCAATCTGTCAAACGCCAACATGAGAAAAGCCAAACTCAATGTTGCCAGACTCAGCGGTGCCAATCTCCACAAAGCCAACCTCAGCGGCGCTATCCTCAACGTAGCTAACTTGATTCGAGCCGACCTCAGCGAAGCCCAACTCGTCGAAGCTACACTGATCAGATCCGAACTGATTCGAGCAAACCTCAGTAGTGCCAACTTGACCGGCGCAAATCTCAGCGAAGCAGATTTGAGAGAAGCAACCCTCAGAGAAGCCAATCTAGAGCAAGCCGACCTCAGCGGGGCTCACCTGAGAGGCGCTTTTCTAACAGCGGCCAACTTGGAACGGGCCAACTTGCACAGAGCCGACCTCAGCAGGGCAGACTTGCGAGGAGTCAACCTCTGCAATGCCGAACTCAGACAAGCTAATCTGTCTCAAGCAAACCTTAGCGGCGCTGACTTGCGAGGCGCTAATCTCCGGTGGGCTGACCTCAGCGGGGCGAACCTGACCGGTGCTGACCTCGATGAAGCGAGATTGAGCGGGGCCAACTTGTACGGGGCAAATTTGAGCAATGTCAATCTGTTGAACGCTACTTTGGTACACGCGGATTTGACTCAAGCGAATTTGATTCACGCTGATTGGGTGGGCGCCGATTTGACGGGGGCGGCCCTGACGGGGGCAAAAATTTACGCGGTGTCTAGGTTTGATGTGAAAGCAGATGACATTACCTGCGATTGGGTTGACCTCAGTCCTAACGGCGATCGCAGCCACATTCAGCGCTTTACCCCAGAAGAATCTCAAAGGTTTTTCAATGCTACACCGCCGACAGTTCAAATTATTGTCGATCGACCCCTCGACCCCGATGCTAACTTTGTCCTCGCGGCTACCTACCGCCAAATTGCCCGTCAATACCCTGCTTTGAGCCATCCTCCCAGTATCGAAGTTAATTCCAGACGCACAATCATATCATTTAAAATAGAACAGGACGATCAACTATTTCCCACCGCTTTCGTTGCGATTGTTCCCTTTAGTGATGCAGCATTTACTCAGAAAAATTTGATTACTTTGATCAAGATGATTCAACCCCAAAGTGGTAATAACCTGGGCGTCAGAGTCTCAAATATGGTAGTGCAATTAAACGTCGCCCTGACCAAAACAATGAGAAAAATAGGTGAAATGAAAATTCAACCGATTCGCCTCGATCGCGAACCGATGTCAAGTTTTTTCCAATCGCCTACCCAAACTGTACTCGCTAACTCCAGCGCCGAAACTTTGATGATTCACTATCACCCAGATTTTGGCAGAAACTTGACAAATTTGCCCGGAGTCAACAAAACCTCTATCAGTCCTGCAATTAAAGCCCAAAGATTTACCACCCCGCCGCTAAATACGGTCATTGAGTTTGTCAAAAGCTTTTATCAGCTCGGTGAGTAAATACTATAAATTAATTTGATATTATTTCTATTTATGCCATATAAAAGTTAGCCGATCGCCATTTTATTCAGGTAAACAAATGGAAGCTGAAGAACTGCTCAAACGATTTGCAATCGTCAAAAGATACACTGAAGGCGACAGAGAATTCACAGGAATCAACCTGAATGAAGCTAATCTCAGCCGCATCAACCTCAGCCAATCAATTTTAAGGCGGGCTAGCTTATTTGTCACCAACCTCAGCGGCGCTAACTTGAGCGACGCTAACTTGAGCGAAGCTAACCTGAATGTGGCTAGACTCAGCAGTACCAACCTGTCGCGGGCAATCTTAAACGGGGCGACTCTCAACGTAGCAAACTTAGTCAGAGCCGATTTAAGTGCAGCTCAATTAATCGGAGCCTCCCTGATTAGATGCGAATTAGTCCGCTGCGAACTCAGCAAAACTAACTTCAGCGGTGCCAACCTGACTGAAGCAGATTTAAGAGATGTAAAACTGACGGAAGCTAACCTGTGCGGTGCTAATCTTTCCGGTGCAAATCTTTCCGGTGCTTCGGCTGCTTCAGCTAACTTTCAAGAAGCTAACTTGCATGGCGCGGATTTGACGAAAGCAGAATTTAGCGGCGTCAATTTGAGCAATACCGATATGAGACAAGCTTCTTTGCAACAGGTGAATCTCAGCAGTGCCAATTTGAGCGGAGCTAACCTCAAATGGGCTGATTTGACGGGAGCTAACCTCAACGGCGCCGATCTGAGCTGTGCTAAATTGAACGGAGCTAACCTTAACGGAGCAGATTTAAGAAATACTAATTTAGCAAGTGCTAGTTTGGTTCACGCTGATTTGACAGAAACAAATTTGATTAATGCAGATTGGGTGGGCGCTGATTTGAGGGGAGCAACTTTAACAGGAGCAAAACTGTATTTGGTTCCTCGATGTGGCATCATTGCAGATGATATTACTTGCCAGTGGGTTGACCTCAGCCCCGCTGGCGATCGCACTCTGATTCAACAATTTAAGTCGCAGTCAGAATCGATAAAATTTTTAAGTCACACGCCTGGGTTAGTGCAAATTGTGGTTGACGCACTTTTAGACTACTCAGCAAACAGCACTTTAGCAACAGCTTACAGCGAAATATCTCGGCATTACCGGGCCATGAATTTTCCTCCTAATATTGAAGTCGGCTACCGCCGCACAACTCTAACTTTTAGATTTGAGAGCGATGAGCATTTATTGCCAGCAGCTTTTTTAGCGATTCTTCCTTTTAAGGATGCTGTACAAACTCAGAGAAATATTATGGTTATCGGCAAAAATATCGAAACTCAAAATTTGGATGATAAACGAATAGTGCAGTTGCGTAAAGCATTGAGTACAGCTACAAATAAATTAAATGAGTTGATAAATTTTGTCTCTAATATCTCACGGGTGAGTCAGCCAACAAAGTTTTTTGACTCACCTACGCAAACTATTTTAATTAGTTCGGGACAGGAGAGTTTGATGGTGAATTCTCACGGGAATTTTGGGAAGGGAGGTGCAGCTCATCAGGAGAGTAATTTCAGTTTGCCTCTCGGTCAAAAAGTAGTTGATTTTCTGGCCAGTTTTGATTATGTTGATTGAGGAATGTTAACAGTACAATCGATTGATTGAGGTAGAAGTCCACAATTCGCTGCTCCGCTTCCTGCGATCGAACTCCGAGCCGCACTGGCCCCACCATTTAACGATGGCGCGGCTCGTGGCGCGGGCTTTGCGCTTGGGGCGCAGCGCTCTGATCCAAACGGGGCTTCCCGCTGGAGCTTACCGACAGCGGTATCGAGTCAGCTATTTGATGCCGATTTTGATGTGGCCGGAACCTGTGATTTTAGTGGCGCCGACACGGGTGATCGAGCATTTGCAGGCGGTAGAAATTCCGCGCTTGCAAGAGTGGTTGGAAACAGAGGGGTCGATCGAGACTTATTCCGATAATGCCACTGGACAAGGATTGATGCTAGCAGATCCGCAGTCTTGGCTGGCGGCTCGCTTGGCGGCGAATTCGCCACTTCCGAGCAATATTCCGACAATTATCGACGGTGTGGATGACTTGGAAGTTTGGACGCGCCAGCAATTGACGGCGTGTTTGCAACCTGCTGACTGGAATGATTTAATGCAATCTCAGCCTTTGGAAGCCGATGCAATCCTCCAAGGGCGGGTACTGCTAACGCGCGCTTTCTTTCAGCATCCGGCGAAACCAGAGGAGTGCTATTTGCTGGAAACCGCAGAGCAAAATATTTTGCAGGGGCTGTTTGAAAGGATCGAGCCAAATTCGCTGATTCCGGCTGCTTGGAGCAATTTTTGGCAGCGGTGGGAAGGAAACGGAAAATTGCGGTGGGCGGAAATTAATCGGGAGGCTGGCTCATTTTCTCTGTTCTGCGCGCCGGTTCAGGTGGCTGAGGTTTTGAGCCAAATTTGGGATTGTCAGCCTGTGGTGTTGATTGGGGGGGCGGTGGATGTGGAACCGAAGGCTCCGATCTTCCGGCAAATGCTGGGACTGCCAGAATTGACCAGCGTTAAGTTTTCGCCCGATCGACAAAGCGAATTAATTCAACTGTACATTCCCAACTGGCTGCCGCTGCCAAATACGCCGGAATTTCAGGGTGTTTTAATTGAAGAAATTCGGACTTTGCTGTTGATGAGCGCGTCGGTGGCGGGTTTAACGGTGCTGGTAGTTGGTGATGTACCGCTGAAGGCTCGGCTGGCGGCGATTTTGGCTTCTGAGTTCGGTTCTCGGGTGCAGGTAGAAAAAACAGATGTGGGCGAGAATGCGATTTTGGTGACTGGGTGGGAGTTTTGGCGGGAACATCAGGGGGAATTGAGGGCGCCTCACTTGCTGGCGATCGCAACTTTGCCGCTACCTTCTTTGGAGAATCCTTTGGTGACGGCGCGTGTGGCTTATTATAAGGAACGGCGCAAGGATTGGTTTCGGTTGTATTTGCTGCCGGCGGCGCTGAATGAATTGCAACGGGCGATCGCGCCGGTGCGAGAACGTCAAGGGGTTGTGGCGATTTTCGACAGCAGGGTGATTCACCGCAGTTATGGACAGCAGGTTTTAGCGGCTTTGAGTCCTTTTGCGAGGATTGATTATTTGGATACGACTTGGTTGACCCAGGCTTGAGATGACCTGTTGGCGTATAATTTGGTTAGGTATCCAGTTGAAAAGTAATTTAGTAGACAAAAATTATGGGTGAAGCTAAGCGTCGCAAAGAGTCGATCGGCGACGAATACGGTAAAGAAGAACGCATCGTTCCCTGGCTGCCAATCACGAAAACCCAAAGCGAAGATTTTGTGAAGTGGACAAGTCGCGGAAGCTGGATGGGGATTAGTCTTTTGGTTGCTTGGTGGATTGTAGTGCGGTTTGTCGGCCCGTCCGCGGGTTGGTGGCAGGTTAACTGATGCCAGACTCGACAAATGCCTGTTTTCTTGGCATTGTGTCGAGTTTAAGTCGGAAACAAGCGGCTGAATTTTTAGGAAAATTTTAGTTGCAAATTTGGACTTGGTATGGTATGGTAATTATCTGCGGGCAATTAGCACAGTGGTAGCGCACTTCCTTCACACGGAAGGGGTCACAGGTTCAAATCCTGTATTGCCCATATTTTTAAGTTGTAAAATTTGATTGGGAAAAGGCGATGGCATCTATCCTGAATGTAATTCTGTTTGGAAGTAAGTTAAGCTAGAGTAATAGACGCTCTTCAAATTGGTAATGGATACTTTGAAAAAATGAAGCTCCCAAACTATGAAAGAGTAATTTATGAGGACAGCCCCCTAATTGAGGTTATTGCTCAACTTAGATTTCCAACTATCCTGAAAATTGCCAGCCAACAGCCTGTAGACTTTCAAGATAGTATAAGGTTTGAATACCCAATTTTTGAAACTTCTAGAAATTTGCAGATCCCGGTTGAGCTATCTAATCTTTTAACCCAATTTACCTCTAATTTTACCAGTGACTTGACTTCAATTGACTTGACTTATCAATTTAAGTCAGAAGACTTGAGTTGCCAGATATCTTTAGACAAAAACTCTATAACGCTTGCTACGACAAAGTATGAAAGATATGAAAATTTTATTGATAAATTTAAACGCGCTGTAGAACTTTTTGAAAAAATATATAATCCCTCTTTTTATTCACGAACAGGACTAAGATATCGTGATTTAATTATTAGGTCAAAACTAAATATCAAAGACAAAAAGTGGCATGAATTAATACCGCAACATATTGCTTCTGAACTGTATACACCAGAAGTAGCAGATTCAATTCAAAACTTTGTTAAAAATTTACAGCTAAAAACGGAATTCGGTCAAGTTAATTTTAATCATGGGCTTGTTAACGTTAGGGACACAGAAAGAGGTATAGATGAAACAGCTTATTTATTAGATACTGATTTTTTTACTGAGGATAAAGTAGAAAGGAGTGAAAATGCCTGGAAAATACTCGATAACTACAACCATACAGCCAGAAATCTCTTCCGCTGGGGTATCACGGAAGAGTTGCACAGAGCAATGCGACCTCAACCAATATAATCCTATGCACGTAACAACTGGTGGTACTCAAAGCAAAAATATAATTGGACAAAGGTATGAAGTTTTACCCACTCCTGCTCAGACGCAGTATCGGCACACTTTAGCATCTGGTACTCCTAGCTTAAAAATCGAAGTTTCCATCGAACCACCTATTAGTGGTGAATGGTTTGGTCAATTCAATCAAAACACGATCGCTTGGGTTAAGTGCTTAACGCTACTCAATCTGCTTTTTGCTAAGACTCCAGAAGGATTGCAAGAAGCATCTGACGTGCTTGAACAAATGGTGGAATATTATAGTGACTGTCGGTCTGATTTAGGACAAACTACCTTACCTCAAGAATTAGGATTACTTACTGGTAGCGTATTACCTAGCGAAGTCAGACCACCTTTAGTCCTAGATTTTGAGTAGCTAACCATGCGTAAACCTTGGATTTACAGAGCCTCGAATGACAAAGAGGCTCTTAGACAAGGGGAAATTCTGACTGGACTTATACAGATTAAACCAGTTCCAAGTGAATCTTCTCCAAACCTCAATCAAATTCAGTACCTCGATCAAATTCAGTTTAAACCTATTGTTCATCCTTATGCAATTATAGTTACTCAAAACTGTGATTTAGATTGGGACTATAGCGCTAGGCCAAATCGAGATAAACCTAATAAGTTATTAAACTCTATACTTTTTTGTCAAGTATATACAGCTCAAGAAATTCGCTCCAACAAAACAGTTCAGCTAAATTCAGCAGATTGGAATTTAGTTAAATCTAATCGTTATCAGCAATACCATTTTTTGGAAAAAATACCTCTAGAACGTGAATCATCTCAGGAAGGCATACCAGAATTAACAGTAGATTTTAAAAAAAATTTTGCGATAGATGCTGATTTCTTATACAATCAAATAAATAATAATTTTGCTAAACGACGTGCTGTGCTTGAAAGTCCATATTTAGAAGACTTTTCACATCGTTATCATGACTTTCATGGGCGTGTAGCACTTCCTGCACAACATGAAAGTGAAAAGGGGGTATAAGGGGAAAACTAAGCGGGAAAAAAACCGACTGGAAATAAAAAGTAATTGGTGTTTAGCTTAAGCTTCAACATATTCGCAAATAGAGACTGGTTCGGGAATAGGAAAAGCATCCTCTTGTAGTCCTTCAAGATGAAATGCGATCGCCTCTTTAATTAAATGCCTCACCTCTTCTAAACTTTCAGCCACAGCTACACATCCAGGTAAATCGGGAACATAAGCACCGTAGCTAGTTTCACCTTTTTCAATTACAACAGCATAACGCATTAATCTTCCTCCTCTAGTTGAGATTGCCGCAAAACACTTTTAAGCGTACCAATTGGCATATCAACGCCTAAATTACCTGACACCGTGACAGTCCCCGCCTTTTCTGGGTGTTTAAATTGACGATGACTGCCCTTTGTTCTAGCTAAATACCAACCATCATCTTCTAACATTTTAATAACTTCTCTAACTTTCATTATTCATTTATCTATAAAACTCATCAACTCCCGCACTTATATCTTCATAATACGATCTAACTTCAGCAACCTCTCCATTGTAACCGGCGCGACTGATAAAAAACCTCATCCTGCTCAATCTGAAGACAATGTTTAACAAGGCCCAAACTGCCGTAGCACGGGCGAGGACTCCTAGCGATCGCCCAAAACTTCCCTTATATACTACACCTATGCTACACTAATATCGTAGCTCGTGTCCCCGGAGGAGGTTCCCTCATGGCAAATGCCAATATTCCTCAAAATTTCAACTTAATCCTACCCGCAGGAACCCAAATTGTCACCAAAATAGAGGTCAAAAACCCCGCCGGCGACCAATCTTGGAAACCGGGATTAGTAGGCGTCATCGTTCAATCGCCTACGGACAATTCCCACGCATATTTAGTCAAACTCCCAGACGGAACACAAGTTAGTCTGCGGCGGCACGAACTCAGTATCCGCAAGCAGTTTCAGAGCGAAGGATTGCAGTCAGGAGGAGATTTTCTTGCAGAATACAACCTCTATGATTCTGTAATTTACCGCTGCATTCTTGGCTCTAGAGCGTATGGTCTTGATAACGAGCAATCCGATACAGACAGACGCGGGATTTACCTGCCGCCGGCAATACTTCATTGGTCGCTTTACGGCATCCCAGAACAATTGGAAAACAAGGAAAATGAGGAATGCTATTGGGAACTGCAAAAGTTTCTAGTTTTGGCACTAAAAGCTAATCCAAATGTGCTAGAATGTTTGTACACGCCTTTAGTAGAAACTGTTTCTCCTGTAGCACAAGAATTGCTGGAAATTCGGGAAATGTTTCTTTCTCAATTGGTTTATCAAACTTACAATAGCTACGTTTTGTCTCAATTTAAAAAAATGGAGCAAGACCTCCGCAATACCGGGGAAATTCGTTGGAAGCACGCGATGCACTTAATCCGCTTGTTGCTGTCAGGAATTACGGTGCTAAAGGAGGGGTTTGTGCCTGTTCGGGTGCAGGATTATCGATCGCAACTTTTATCTATCCGCAACCAAGAAATATCCTGGGATGAGGTGAATCGCTGGCGGTTGAGTTTGCACGGTGAGTTCGATCGCGCTTTTGCTGCAACTAAATTGCCAGAACGTCCTAATTACGAGAAAGCGAATCTGTTTTTGATTAAATCTCGTAGAGGTGCGATCGGCTAAAAGGGGCGGGTTTACGAGATCGTTAATTTGAGACATATATGGTTGGTAAAACCCGCCCCTACAGGTATT
>NZ_JAUBTU010000079.1:0-19226 GCF_036705085.1 Microcoleus sp. B6-A1 | reverse complement strand
GACAGAATACATCTCGAATCTCGCCCCAATTATCTCCGTTCAACCTTATCCGCTGCTGTTTGCGACTGTCAGCGGTTGGCACTTATACGAGTTTCCTTCGGCTAAAAGGGGCGGGTTTACGAGATCGTTAATTTGAGACATATATGGTTGGTAAAACCCGCCCCTACAGGTATTTGCGATTGTTTAACCGGAATTGAAATTAGCATTGATAAAATGTTGAAAAAATGACAGAATACATCTCGAATCTCGCCCCAATTATCTCCGTTCAACCTTATCCGCTGCTGTTTGCGACTGTCAGCGGTTCGCACTTATACGGCTTTCCTTCCGCAGATTCTGACTTCGACTTGCGGGGAGTACACATCTTACCGCTACCGAAAGTAATTGGACTGATTTCTGCAGAAGAAACAATCGAAGTTTCGGAAGTTCGGGAGGGAATGCAACTCGATTTAGTAACTCACGACATCAAGAAATTTTTTGAGTTGCTGTTGAAGCGCAACGGCTACGTGCTAGAACAACTGTATTCGCCACTAATAGTTTACACTACAAAGGAACACGAGGAATTAAAGGATCTCGCCTCAAACTGCATCACCAAGCACCACAGCCACCACTATCTCGGTTTTGCTCAAACTCAATGGAAATTGTTTGAGAAAGAACGCCCGCGTCGGGTTAAGCCGCTTCTGTACGTTTACCGGGTGTTGCTGGCTGGGATTCACTTGATGCAAACGGGGGAAGTTGAGGCGAATTTGGTGAAGCTTAATGATAAGTTCCAGTTGTCGTATATTCCTGATTTGATTGAGCGCAAGCTGGCTGGGGAGGAAAAATCTGTGCTGGAAGATACAGATATAGAATTTTATCAGCAAGAGCGCGATCGGCTACTTAATATATTAGAAGATGCAAGTTTTACAAGTCATTTGCCATCAAATCCTAATGCAAAGGTTGCTCTTAGCGATTTTCTGGTAAAGGTGAGGATGTCATCTGTAAACTAAGCTGTTCTAGGCCTAATTAGTCGTTTGGTGCAACAAGCACCCTACATATTAGTCGTTTGGTGTGCCGAAAATCGCAGAACCTCCAGCCCAGGACGCATCAGTACCAAAAAAACCGGGTTTTTTATCGACATTAAACACCCGAATGGAGTATTTTCATCGTCGCTCAAACCCGGTTTCAAGTGATTTATCTTAATAGATTTGTGTTGGCTGCTTCGCTAAGGGCAGGTAAGCCGATATTTTGATCATCGGTAACTGGTTGGTTTTTTCCGGGTATGTAAATATTCCAACTTACGCCGCCTAAATATGTCTTGATATATGAAGTCAAGGCGTGGATAAATACAACGATGCCCAGCATTTCTAATGACTCTTCAATGTTCACTACTATTTTGTAGGATAGCCCCCACTCTCCCATTGTAGAAGATATGTATCCCCCGACCATTTCCATCCCGATTGCTCCTCCAATATAAAGAGCGCAGGCTGCAACAAACAATTTTTTTGTAGAAACAGGAAGGTGCAACACAAACTTACTGTAGGAGAATAGAAATATCACTACCAGAAAACCGAACGGCACAATCCAAGTAAAGTAAAAAACTCCTGTGGCATTTAGCAGACCTCGCAGCGGGTCAATCAACTTTTCGTGTAAACTCCCAGCTTCATCTAAAGATAGAAATAAAAATATGAATGATAAAATTTTCCAGTGCTTCTTGTAGTAATCGCTATCCAAATTTTTCGCATAGGCGATCACACCCAGCAAGAGAGAACTAAACAGTAATGCCAAACATGAGTATAAGGTTGGAATGTTCTTCTCGGCATCAAGGTTGAAGGCTTTTGTAAAGAAATCTGCCAACTTGGCATTTGGCAAGAAGTACAGACTCATCTGACTTAAGACAGAGAGTAAAGCTAGAGAGGTCACCACTCGAATCAAAAATTGGGTTACAGCCCCAGGAGTTAAAGGAATTTGAAATTTCATGTTTTTTTAGCCGTTATATTAAGCTTAGTTTAAGAAAAGCCTATCAAAAGACAAAAACAATTCGATCTACCTAAAGATAGAGAAGACTCCGGCCGCATATCACTTTTGCAGCCAAGCTAGAAATTGGACTTGGGAGCCAAGAGCCAGGAGCCAGAAGGAAAGAGGAAGAAGTAAGGAGCCAGAAGTAAGGAGCCAGAAGAAGTGTTTTTACAAATATCAGATGCTCCCGAATACTCCTCCGGGTGGATGTTAGATTTTTATAACCGTAAGGTTATCGTAGGATTAAGGAATTTAGCAGACCTCGATCGCCCTTAATTTTATTCTGAATATATAATAATAAAATATTTACTGAGAAGTAAATTACAGCAGATTCCATGTATACAGCATATTTTATGTAGATGTAGATCGCGATCAACCGGGTTTCGAGCAACAGAATCAGTAATGATGCGAGAACTCTAAAGAAACCAGGTTTTGCGCGGTGTACTTCATAAACCTGGAATACGCTGTATATAGCAATCCTTGCATGAGTCATAAACTTTTTACCCCACCCCAATCCTCTCCTTATCAAGGGGAGGGAGTAAGAAATTCACAAATGATGCGAGAATTGCTATATTAGTCGTTTTGTGCGCCGCAGATCACAGAACCTCCAGTCCAGGACGCATCAATAGTAAAAAAACCAGGTTTTTTCTCCTGGTTAAATGCCATAATGCAGTATTTTCGTCGTCCATTAAACCCTGTTTTAAGTGATTCACCTTAATAGATTTGTGTTGGCTGCTTCGCGAAGGGCAGGTAAGCCGATATTTTGATGATCTGTAACTTGTGTATTTTTGCCTGGTATGTAAATATTCCAACTTACCCCGCCTAAATATGTCTTGATATATGAAATCAAGCCGTGGATAAATACAACGATACCCAGCATTTCTAATGACTCTTCAAGGGTTGCTACTATCAGGTAGGGTAGACTCTCCATTCCCGTGGTAGAAAATAGGTATCCCCCGATCATTTCTATCCCGATTGCTCCTCCAATGTAAAGAGCGCAGGCTGTAACAAATAATTTTCTTGTGGCAACAGGAAGGTGCAACACAAACTTACTGTAGGATAATAGAAATATCACTACAAGAAAACCAAACGGCACAATCCAAGTAAAGTAAAGAAATCCTGATTCATTTAGCAGGCTTCGCATCGGATTTATAAACTTTTCGTGCAATTGACCAGCTTCGTCTAAGGATAAATATAGAAATATGAATGATAAAATTTTCCAGTGATTCTTGTAGCGATCGCTATCCAAATTTTTCGCATAGGCGATCACACCTAGCAAGAGAGAACTAAACAGCAATGCCAAAAATGAGTAGAAGGTTGGAAGGTTCCGCTCGGCATCAACGTTAAATACCTTTGCCAAATACTCTCTCAACGGGTATTCCGGCCCGAAGTACAGACTCATCTGACTTAAGAAAGAGAGTAAAGCTAGACAGGTCACCACTCGAATCAAAAATTTCGTTACAGCCCCAGGAGCTAAAGGAATTTGGAATTTCATGTTTTTTTAACAGTTTTCTTAAGCTTTGTTTAAGCGAATTTTATCAAAAGAAAAAACTAATTCGGTCTACCCCAAGACAGAGAAGACTCTTCCGGCTGAAAGCCCTCTTTTTGTAACCGTAGGATGATTGTAGGATTAAGGAATTGAGCAGACATCGATCGCCCTTGATTTTATCCTGGCTATATAATAATAAAATTATTTACGGAGAAGTAAATTCTATCTCTCCCAAAATGAAGCGGAAACCTTTACTATGGTTGAGTCGAGTTCTAAATTCGATCGATGTCTGCCAGAAAAACTCGGCTTCAGGAAGCCGAGCTCCCTCAGTACCGAGGATGTCTATAATCAAAGGCCATCACTCATTAATCGAGAGTGACAACTATGAGATGACATAACAGGCCGATCGCGATCGAGTGATGCGCCATTATTTGTTAACCTAGACTCCCCCCAGCGATATCAAAATATCTCCTTGTCAAAGTCAATTAGCTTTCAGTCAATTGCTGATTTCCGAAGTTTTTGCTGGTTTACTTATTTTTCATACCTGCGCGGCGTGTAAACCCAAACATCTCCATATTTGCGGGGAATAATCCGAGTTTGACTCGAACCGACAATCACTAAAGTTCTCATGTCAGCATCTTGCGGCTGGAATTCACCGAGGGTGCAAACGCGCACAGATTGACCTGGCCGGCCGAGGTTTCGCCCTAGTATGACGGGGGTTTTAGGATCGCGACTTTGCAACAAAATTTCGATCGCCCTTGCGAGTTGCCAAATCCGCTGTTTCGAGATGGGATTGTAAAATGCGATCGCGAAATCTGCGATCGCAGCGGCCGCAATCCGCTGTTCTATGACCTCCCAAGGCTTGAGAATATCCGAAAGCGAAATCACGCAAAAATCGTGTCCGAGGGGTGCTCCGATCGCAGCAGCGGCCGCCTGCATGGCTGAAATGCCCGGTGCCACCCGAATATCGATGCCTTGCCATTCGGGTTTGGCATCAAAGTCGATCGCCTCAAACACCGCTGCAGCCATCGCAAAAATACCCGGATCTCCCGACGAAACGACGGCTACAGATTTGCCGGATGCTGCTAAATCTAGGGCAAAACGGGCGCGATCGATCTCTTCGCGGTTGTCGGAATCGTGCCGATTTTGCCCTTCCCGCAGGGTTCCAGCTAAGTCGAGATAGAACTTGTAACCCACCCAATCCGTGGCTTCGCGCAGAATTTCCTTAACTTCCGGGGACATCCAGGGCGCGCCTCCGGGGCCGGTACCGACGATCGCCAGTTTGCCGCGGCTAATTCCGATCGCCCTAGCATCAAAGGGTTGGGCGGCCAGGGCGATCGCGCAATTCAGTGCGTTTGGGCGATCGGACTCGATTAAGTGACTGTTGGCACCGGCTGCTGTCAGGGCAATTTGTGCGGCCTTATTTTCGATTAATTCAATTGAGTCTAATTCGACAAGTTCGGAGAGATCAAAAAAGCGGACGGGGACTTTAAAATATTGTGAAACTGCTTCAAGTGCCGGATTTCCCATCTCATCTTTTAATGCAAAAAATCCCGCAACGGAAGCTGCTGCTAAACCTGCATTTTCCAAGACTTGCTGCACTAATGAAATCGCTATTTCCGGCTCAATATTCGATAGCTTTGTGAGTGCAACTGCCAGAATTTGCGGATGGTAAACTAAACAATCGGGCGTTGGCGCAATTGCTTTTTCGGTGACGCGAATAGTCAATTTTGCGTCGGGGGCGATCCTCTTCGAGGGCTTCGCTAACGGCAAATTGCTCTCGGAAAGCCAGCTTGCAGCCCCTTCTAGGCGTACTTTTTCCCCTGCGAGCAAATTTGAAATAAAAGTCTTCGCGTCCTCTGGATTCGCTAAATAATAGCCTTGGGGAGGACTCAGCAGCGCGGTGCGAAACCGGATATCTCCGGTGGTAGTAATTGCAGGCTGTACGCCGAGGGCTGCTGCAATCTCTCTGGCCAAATCATTAACGCCGTGCAAACCGCCCAGCAGGGGTACGACAGCGCTTCCGTCTTCTGCGACGGCTAAAACTGGCGGTTCGGCGCGTTTGTCTGACAGCAGGGGGGCGAGGGTACGGATGATTATTCCGGCGGCGCAGATGCCGATGATTGGGGTTTCTGTGGCAAATAATTCCCGCAATGTTTCGCCGAAGTTGCTAAAGTTGATGTCTGTGTTGGAAGTGCGATCGATTAAACCGTAAATCTGGGAACCGGGGAAATGTGCGGAGATTTTTTTGGCGATCGGCTGGCTGTTTTGACCTAAGATAACTATTGCGGGAGGAACTCGAACCATTTTAGATTTTAGATTTTAGATTTTAGATTTTATGAGAGTTGCGACGGAAATTAGGAATTGATAATTGATAATTGGTAATGTAGGGGCGGGTTCGCCAAGGTCTGCAATACAACACCAGAAATCTACTAAACCCGCCCCACCCCCACCGAGGATGCTATCTAATATAATATAACCTAATTAAACCAGGCTACAATCAATAAATATTTCGAGGTTTGGCTGTGAAACGCATTGTCTTAATTGCAGGGTTTGAATCTTTTAATGCTGATTTGTACCGCAAAGCTGCTGAGTTGGCTGTTTCTGGGTGTCAGGGATTGGAAGTGCGGGTTTTTAGCGATCGCGCCCTCGTAGACGAACCCGACGCTGTAGCAGCCGCCCTCTCGAATGCTGATGTGTTTTTCGGGAGTTTGCTGTTTGATTACGATGCGGTAATGTGGCTGCGGGAAAGGGTGCAGAATATTCCGATTCGCCTGGTTTTTGAGTCGGCTTTGGAATTGATGAGTCTTACTCAAATTGGCGCTTTTAAAATTGGCGACAAACCGAAGGGAATGCCGAAGCCTGTTAAGTTTATTCTCGATAAGTTCAGCAATGGGCGAGAAGAAGATAAGCTGGCTGGTTATATCAGTTTTTTGAAGGTGGGGCCGAAGTTATTAAAATATGTGCCGGTGCAAAAAGTGCAAGATTTGCGAAACTGGCTAATTATTTATGGTTACTGGAATGCGGGCGGGGCGGATAATGTTGTCTCGATGTTTTGGATTATTGCCGAAAAGTATTTGGGGCTGAAGGTTGCAGAAATTCCGCCGCCTGTGGAAACTCCCAATATGGGTTTATTGCATCCCGATTATAATGGTTATTTTGAATCGCCTCGGCAATATTTGGATTGGTATCTCGGTAATCAAATGAGTAGAAGCGGGCAAGATGCCCGTTCCACAAAAGAGGCTAGACATATTGATAGAAAGGGTTATAACGGGCAAGATGCCCGTTCCACAAAATTTGAGACTAATTTGTCTGAAAATTTAGACCGGGTTTCTAACGGGCAAGATGCCCGTTCCACAAAATTTGAGACCAATTGGTCTCAAAAAGTGGAGGGAGGAAAATCCCCTGTTGTGGGCATCTTGCTTTACCGCAAACACGTTATCACCAAGCAGCCTTATATTCCTCAATTAATTCGCTATTTTGAAGCGGCGGGAATTGTGCCTTTGCCGATTTTTATCAATGGCGTTGAAGGCCATGTGGCGGTGCGGGATTGGATGACGACTGCTGATGAAACTGCGCGGCGAAAACAAGGCAATATTGAAACTCTTTCGCTTTCTAAAGATGCTGTGGAAGTTGATGCGATTGTTTCTACTATTGGCTTTCCTTTGGTTGGCGGGCCTGCTGGTTCGATGGAGGGTGGAAGGCAGGTGGAAGTTGCTAAGCGCATTTTAACTGCTAAAAATGTACCTTATTTTGTGTCCGCACCTCTGCTGATTCAGGATATCCATTCTTGGACTCGTCAGGGGATTGGGGGTTTGCAAAGTGTGGTATTGTATGCTTTGCCTGAGTTGGATGGCGCGATCGATCCTGTTCCCCTGGGCGGTTTGGTGGGTGAAGATATTTATCTGGTTCCCGATCGCGCGAAACGCCTGACAAGTAGAATTAACAATTGGGTGAAACTACGTCAAACTCCGCCCTCTGAAAGGAAAATTGCGATTATTCTCTACGGGTTTCCTCCAGGTTACGGTGCGGCGGGTACGGCTGCTTTATTAAATGTACCGAAATCGCTGCTAAATTTCCTGCACAAACTTCAAGCAGCAGGTTATACAGTTGGAGAAATCCCGGCTGACGGTGAGGAGTTAATTCGCAGGGTGAAAGAGGCGGATGAAGCTACCTGTGACGGGCAAGATGCCCGTACCACAAAAGAGACTGTTAATGTCAAAACTTTAGAAAAATGGCTGGGCTATCTGTTAACAAGTCGTATCGAAAAACAGTGGAAATCTCTGACTGGTACGGGCATTAAGACAGACGGCGACGAGTTCCAAATCGGTGGCATTCAACTGGGCAATGTTTGGATAGGTTTGCAGCCGCCGCTGGGAATTTCGGGCGATCCGATGCGCTTAATGTTCGATCGCGATTTGACACCTCACCCTCAATACGCTGCTTTTTACAAGTGGCTGCAAAATGATTATCAAGCTGATGCTGTGGTTCACTTCGGAATGCACGGCACTGTTGAATGGTTGCCGGGATCTCCTCTGGGAAATACTGGCTATTCTTGGTCGGATATTCTGTTGGGAAGTTTGCCGAATCTTTATATCTATGCTGCCAACAATCCCTCGGAATCGATGTTGGCAAAACGGCGCGGTTACGGTGTTTTGATTTCTCACAACGTGCCGCCCTACGGCCGTGCTGGCTTGTACAAGGAATTGATGGCTTTGCGGGATTTGATTGCGGAATATCGGGAAGATACGGCAAAGAATTATGTGCTGAAAGAGGCTATTTGTAAGAAAATTTTAGATAGCGGTTTGGAGGCTGATTGTCCGTTTGAGGATGCTCGAAAATTGGGGATTGCTTTTAGTTTTGAGAATGTGGGAATGTTCAGTGCTGATGCTTTTAACCGCTATTTGGTGAAGCTTTATGAGTATTTGCAGGTGGTGGAATGTCGCTTGTTTTCTTCTGGTTTGCACGTTCTGGGGGAACCGCCTAATTCTGAGGAAATGACCTCTTATCTTGAGGCTTATTTTGGGGATAGGTTATCACAGGAACAGGTGCGTGAACTGGTTTTTGAAGAAAATGAACCACAGAGGCGCAGAGGGCGCAGAGAGGAAGAGAAAGAGGGGTTTGATGGGGTTTTTGAGGAGGGTTTGTTGGTGCGGGATTTGTTGTGGCAAACGACGGATGAGTTGACTAATCTTTTGCGGGGTTTGAATGGGGAATATATTCTGCCTGCACCGGGTGGGGATTTGTTGCGGGATGGGGCTGGGGTGTTGCCAACTGGCAGGAATATTCACGCTTTAGATCCTTATCGGATGCCTTCTCCGGCTGCTTATGAAAGGGGGCGCGAAATTGCTCGAAAAATTATTGAGAAGCACCTTGAGGAACAGGGTAAATATCCTGAGACTGTGGCGGTGATGTTGTGGGGTTTGGATGCGATTAAGACTCGCGGGGAGTCTATTGGAATTCTGCTAGAATTGGTGGGGGCTGAACCTCTAAAAGAAGGTACTGGCCGCATTGTTCGCTATGAATTAAAACCGTTAGCTGATGTCGGTCATCCCCGGATTGATGTGTTGGGAAATCTTTCGGGGATTTTCCGTGATAGCTTTGTGAATATTATTGAATTGTTGGATGATTTGTTCGTGCGGGCGGCGGATGCTGATGAACCGGAATCGGAGAATTTTATTCGCAAACACGCTTTAATTTTGCAGGCAAAAGGTGTGCATAATTATTCGGCGAGGTTGTTTTCTAATCCGGCTGGGGATTTTGGTTCTTTGGTTAACGATAGGGTTGTTGATGGTAGTTGGGAATCGGGGGATGAGTTGGGGAAAACTTGGGAAAGTCGCAATGTTTTTAGTTACGGCAGGAAGGATAAGGGGGAAGCGAGGCCGGAGGTTTTGACTCAGTTGTTGCAAGGGTGCGATCGCATAATTCAAGAGATTGATTCTGTTGAATACGGTTTGACTGATATTCAAGAGTATTATGCGAATACTGGCGGTTTGAAGAAAGCGGCAGAAAAGCAGCGCGGCAAAAAGGTTAACACGAGTTTTGTAGAAAGTTTTTCTCAGGATACAACGCCTCGCAATTTAGAAGATTTGCTGCGTTTGGAATATCGAACTAAGTTGCTAAATCCTAAGTGGGCTAACGCTATGGTCAATCAAGGTTCTGGCGGCGCTTATGAAATTTCGCAGCGGATGACGGCGTTAATTGGTTGGGGCGGAACGGCTGATTTTACTGATAGTTGGGTGTACGATCAGGCGGCTGATACTTATGCTTTGGATGAAGAGATGGCGCGGAAGTTGCGGGAGGCAAATCCTGAAGCTTTTCGCAATATTGTAGGGCGAATGTTGGAGGCTAACGGGCGCGGTTTTTGGGTGCCGGATGCGGATAAATTACAGCAATTGCGAGAGTTGTACGAGTTGACAGATGAGAAGATTGAAGGGGTGACAGTGTAGTTTTTTTAGTCTAAATGTTTAGGGGCGGGCTAGAAGCCCAACCCCTACTCCCCACAATAGTTTCAAAATTTGTCAGGTGCAAGCATTGGAATTAATATTACCCACAGCCAGGACACGGCACTGCCGTTTCCCTAGCATTAATCGCGGTAGGGACACGGCACTGCCGTGTCCTCTATGTCATGTCTGAATGCAACCGGGAACGATATTAGAGGCGCGGCTATTAAATACCCCGATCGCCCTGCGGTTTTGCTACAGGAACTGACGGTTTATTGTTGGGAGAATTAAAAGCTCGATCGACCATATCTCCAAAGGGAACAAACTGCGGTGCAGACGATTGAGCTCCGGTTCTGAACGTTGTAACTGGCCCGCTGCCGTCTTGGGCAAAATTAATCAATCTCGTTAAAGCATCACCGGGATTTTTAGCATTGCGCTTGTCTAAGGTGAACAGCAGATTTTGAGAGTTGCAGCGCCCCTGTCCGTTCACATAACAAACTACGGGCAAATTATTAACAATTCCTGTTGTTAACTGCAAGCTGCTCAGTCTTCCGCCATTCTGGGCAACAGCTTTGGTCAATCTATTGGAAACAATTTGACAGCGCTGCCAAGGTGTATATTCGCGGCCGAACTCGGTAGATTTCCACAGAATCATTGGATCAGTCGTGACATTTCCGCGCCGCGCAATTGTGACAAAATTCCGACCGGAAGTAACGCACTGAAATGTTGTTCTAGTGGTATTCCAAGAGTTGCTGGCTGGAGCTGCTTGCACTTGGCTTGCAAAGGCGACAGTACCGGCGAAAACTAAAGCGGATGCTAATAAGGGTGCAGTCAATTTCATAATAACTCCTGCCGCTAAGGCAGCTAAATTTATGTAGGAAGTCATAGTTGTAGGGACAGGGCAGTGTCCTGTCCCTGCCTATTCACATTCCGCTGGTTGGCTGTCGCACCCGGATATTTTTCAAATATTAAATCAGGTTAGTTGCACCTCATGTCTGTAGGTACATGGCAGTGTGGTGTGTTTATTTCAACACTGGGAAAGGTGGCTTTAGGAACACGGCACAGCCCTTTCTTTGTTTCCAACACTTTGAGACTGTGGCACAAGTTTCCTAGATAGTCTTTTTAGCTACATTCTGTAAAGCCAGGAGAGTCAACAATGGTAAGTAAAACTACAAAGCACAGCTCCGAAATCGGCTGGCAAATAACTTTTTATGAAACCTCGAATCATTGTTTGCGGGTTGGGCCACACGGGACACAAGATTTTTTGTTTGTTGAGACAGCAAGGAGCGATTGTGGTTGGTATTAGCGATCGCCCAATTCGCGGCGAAACTTCTGATGTGGTTGTCGGCAATTTGCAAGCAGCTTCTACCTTGTTGGCGGCGGGCATTCAAAACGCTCACACTTTAGTAATTGCAGGAGACGATGATGCTGTGAATTTGGCAATTTTGATGCAAGCGAGGATTCTCAATCCTCAGATTCGCATCATCAACAGATTGTTCAATACTAGCTTGGGCGACAGGATTGACCACACTTTGCCCGATCACACTTCCATGAGCGTTTCATCATTGGCGGCTCCGGTTTTTGCTTTTGCCGCTCTCGGAAGTCAGGCGATCGGGCAGTTGCGTTTGTTCGATCGCACTTGGCCGATTCACGAAGAATATATCGATGAAACACATCCTTGGAAAAATCGAAAACTCAGCGATTTGTGGGACGATCGCTCGCGAATGTTGATTTATTATCTGCCCGCTGCTAACAAAACTGATTTAGTATCGGCGGTGCTTGCCGATCGGCAGTGTCAACAGGGCGATCGGCTAATTGTTGCCACTCAGCCGACTCTCCACAGCCCCCAAAAAACTTTAACTCAAAAACTGCTCAAAACATTAACTAGGCTGCACAGATTTCAGCAGCACAGCCAAGCAGCAGTAATTGTTGTACTGACGCTGCTGGCAATGATTGCCGTTGCTACCGCCACCTATATTTGTGTTGACGAGCATATCTCAATTGTTGATTCTCTGTATTTTTCAGTAGGGATGATTACCGGAGCCGGAGGCTATGAAAAAGTGGCCGAACAAGCTCCTGAAAGCATTAAACTATTTACAGTTATCATGATGTTAGTTGGAGCGGGCATCATCGGCATCTGCTACGCACTCCTCAACGATTACGTATTGGGAACTCGCTTTACCGAATATTGGGATGTGGCGCGAGTTCCGCAGCGCCATCATTACATTATTTGCGGACTCGGAGGAATAGGTATCCAAATTGCTAAAGAACTGCACACTAACGGTTACGATATTGTGGCGATCGAGCAAGATCCGAACTGCCGGTTTCTGAACACGGCTCGCTCAATGAAAATTCCGGTCATTCAGGGAAGTGCTAGTTTGCCGGCAACTCTGGAAGCTGCTAATGTTAAGCAAGCGGCCGCACTTTTGGCGGTAACTAGCAGCGATATGTCTAATGTCGAAATTGCCTTGAGCGCTAAAGGATTGGCCCCAAAACTATCAGTTATTGTTCGCAACCAAGATCCACATTTTGCTTTAATGGTGCAGCAAGTTTTTGAGTTTGAAGGAGTTTTGAACCCGACGGAATTGGCGGCTCCTGCTTTCGCGGCGGCGGCGATTGGAGGCAGAATTTTGGGCAACGGAATGACTGCTGATAGTCTATGGGTTTGCTTGGCCACATTGATTACGCCAAACCATCCTTTCTGTGGCCACCGTATTCAAGATGCTGCTAAGTCTGCGGATTTTGTGCCTCTGTATGCCGAAACTAAGGGTCAAACTATTCACGGCTGGGATTTGCTGAATTGTTGTCTGAGTGCGGGGGATGTTTTGTATTTGACGATGCCTGCGAATCGGTTGGAGCAACTGTGGAGAACGACCTCTGAACTAATTAAAACTTAATGGTTTGACGCGGGAATTTATATTGCCGATCGCTCAATTGCAACTACAAACCTGATAAAATGGGCCCTGTATAGTAAATAGGACTTACGGCTAATGCTCAGAAATCCGGTTTCTTAGGCCAAGTTCTAGTATGAATAACCAACAGAGTCTCAATTAGTTACGGTTTAGAATGAGAAAATTTTTAGCATTATGTGTGTTTGGGCTGATAATGGCGATCGCCTCTGTAGCTGTGGCGGCTCAACCTTTGTTCGTCTCTTATCCTCCAGCCAACCACAAAACTACAGCCGATCGCATCTTTTTAATCGGCACAGCGCCGGCAACGGGACAAGTGTTAGTAAATGGCAACCAAATTTCTCGCACCGCATCCGGGCATTTCGCCCCGACATTTCCGCTGCAACTCGGCGAAAATCTCTTTACCTTGCGTTACGACAATCAGGAAGTCAAAATTAAGGTGACGCGCGAGTCGAATCAGCCGGAAGCCCCTGTAGGATTGGCTTTTGCTAAAGATTCCCTGACGCCGAAAGTCGATGTCGCGAGTTTGCCGGGGGAATATATTTGCTTTGGGGCGATCGCACCTGCGAATGCTCAAGTTTCGGTAAAATTGGCGGGAGTTACTATTCCTTTAAAAGCGCGATCGCAAGTCGAACTACCCGACAACGCATCTGTACTGTTAGACGCAAATTCCCCCATCAAAAAAGGCGGCAGCCAACAGTATCAAGGCTGCGGTAAAACCCCCCCTAACCCCCCCTTAGTAAGGGGGGGCAATGAGTCTAATCCCCCCTTGCTAAGGGGGGGCAATGAGTCTAATCCCGCCTTGGCAATGGGGGGCAATGAGTCTAACTCCTCGGTACTAAAAGGAGAAAAAATTGATTTAGGAGTACCTGTATTTGAGCTAACAATGAACGATAAAACTATCAGCCAGCAGGGTACTGGCAAGATTTCTATTCTTTCTCCTGCTGACTTAGAAATAGCAGAAGTAACGGCCGATCCGGGTGTTGCCCGAACCGGGGCGAGTACAGATTTTTCTCGGATGACACCGCTGCCGAAGGGAACGCGAGCAACAATTATCGGGCGCGAAGGAGAATGGCTCAGACTCGATTACGGTGCTTGGATTAAAGCATCGGAAGTGCGAATTGTCAAGGATACAGTGCCTCCGCGATCGATTATTCGCAGCGCCAGCTCGCGTCAAGTTTCCGGCTGGACAGAGGTGTTATTTCCCTTAGAAACACCCGTCCCAGTCACCGTGCAGGAAGGAGAACGCACTTTCACTTTAACCCTGTACAATACTACCGCTCAAACTGATATTATTCGCCTCTCGGATGACCCAGTAATTTCACGTTTAGAATGGCAACAAATCGCGCCACTGCAAGTACAATATACTTTTAATCTCAAATCTGCCCAGCAGTGGGGCTATAAATTGAGATACGAGGGCACAACTTTAGTGCTGTCTTTAAAAAACCCGCCGACGAATACAAGCATGATACCTGTCTCGCAAGCAAAACCGCTGTCGGGAATTAAGATTCTCATCGATCCGGGACACGGCGGGCCGGAAGATGGAGGTGCTGTGAGCCCAGTGGGAATTAGGGAAAAAACAGTAGCTTTAACGGTGTCGAAATTGGTGCAAGAGGAATTGGTAAATCGGGGCGCGAATGTGCTAATGACGCGGGTAGAAGATGTCGATTTGGATTTGCCGCCAAGGGTGGAAATGATTCAAAAAGAAGAACCTGCGATCGCAATTTCAATTCACTACAATGCTTTGCCGGATAACGGCGACGCGATTAAGACTAAAGGCGTCGGCGCTTTCTGGTTTCACCCGCAAGCGCACAGTTTGGCAATGTTTTTGCACAATTATTTAGTTGCCAAGTTGAACCGTCCGAGCTATGGTGTATTCTGGAACAACTTAGCCATGACTCGTCCTGCCGTTGCTCCATCTGTTTTAATGGAATTGGGATTTATGATCAATCCCGAAGAGTTTGAATGGATTGTGAATCCGACAGAACAGAAGAAGTTAGCCGAGGCGATCGCCCAAGGTGTTACCGAATGGTTTGCCTCTGTCAAATAACAGTTAGTAGTAAGGACTGAAGCCCTTCTCAAAAAAATTATAGTCAGGACTTCAGTTCAGCCAATCCAAGGAAATGAAATAATGCTAATTTTCACTCAATCAAAAGCCTTTTTTATTGCAGCCGTAGTTGCAAGTTTTAGCTTCTCACTTTACAGTTTTCCTGTTTTCGGCAAGCAGCAAAGTCTGGCTCCCGCAAAAGCAGAAGCTTTAAAAAAGCAAACTCAATGCTCGTTTATTACTGGTGAAGGTGGCGCTATTAACATTCGCAAAGGCCCAGGCAATCAGTACCCAGTTGTTGCTAAATTGAAAAGGGGAGACGGAGTTAGGGCTGTCAGCAGACAAGGTAAGTGGGTGAAAATTGCGGCCCGATTTTCGGGTAATCCTCCTAATGAAACTTTGACAATCCTTGACGGTTGGGTGAGCAATCAATTTATTAATGGCTGTTCCGAAGACCAATTTGACAGGTGGCGGAAATAGGGAATTTCGTAGGGGCGGGTTTTACAGACAATATATGTAGGGGCGGGTTTTACAGACAATATATAACGAGTACAAACAATCTATATAAACCCGCCCCCACACCACCAATAACCTACATGAACCTTGATTTCGATCGCAGTAGAAAAACATAGATGGGGATTTACCGTTGGGTGGGGGCGGGTTTACTATATTGTCGATTATTAACAATTATTGTCGGTGAAACCCGCCCCTACGTTCGGCGGTTGAAACCGCAACTACACTTGCCTTGCCTCGGCGCAACGCGAGACTTTAAAAAAGGAGATTTAAAACCGGATGTCATGTAAAAAAAGTCGATCGCCCTGATTCATTGTTGCATTCTCAACCAGCTAAACACCTGTTCGGCGGTGATATTCAGGGGAATCATTTCGGGCACAGGAAGGACATCGCTACCTTCGCAGAATTGCGGTTGTTGGTTGGGCAAAAACGCTAGAATAGATCGATCGTCTGGATCGATTAGCCATCCCAACTGACAATTATGTTGAAGACAGTGAATAATTTTTTTAGTTACGCGATTTGAGCTTTGTTGTGGCGAGAGAATTTCGATCGCCCAATACGGCGCAATTAGCACATCATCCAATGGTTCACCGCTCTCATCAAATTGAATTTGTTCCCACAATAGTACCGCTATATCTGGAACAATCGATCGACCGCCAAAGGTGCACCGCAACTCTGGAAAAGCATAAGCTATCTTGGGAGTTTGCGTCACCTGATTAATTTCGTTGCAGGTTATTAATTGCAATAGGCTGTGCTTTGTTTTCGGCATAGGTTTTTGGAGAATCTCCCCCTCAATATATTCGCTGGCAGGTTTAGTTTCTGGCAGTTTTAGAAATTGTTCAAGAGTAAGGCGCTCAGTTGCGATCGTCATAAATAAATTCCTCAATGCTACCTATCTTCAGTGTAATCCAAAAAATATTTATCTTGCATAAAAATGGTGTAATATCGCCTAATTTTGCAGAACAATCTGCTGTTTAAACTCAAACAAATTAGGATTAGTAGGGTCATAAAAAGCCCGCAACCAATGCACGTTTGGAGAACCAAAAGTTTCAACTCTCGTAAAATTTTTCATTCTCGGTAATTGAGTTTCATCGGTAAAATATGGTAAAGGTTTATCGATGCGGAAATAGTGAGTATCGCCGTGGACGAATACAACCTGCCCTGGGAAATTGCCTGTTTCTGTTTCCAGAGTTGCGATAAAATCGTTGTAGCCACTTCTTCTTTTGTCCGTCGGATCGAATTCAAATCCCGGATTTGCCTGTGCAACTAACACAATTCCTTTGCTATTGCTGCGTTTAGCTAAAGCAAAACATTCTTTGATCCAGGCTAAGTTAGCCCAATTGCGATCGGCATATTCTGCATCTGCTTCGGGAGTGCGACCAAAATTGTTGTTGCTTCCCGGCATATTAATCGCGAAAAACACAACTCCATGATAAATCCAGCGAACATTTTCGCGGAATTTAGCAAACTGCGGGTTTTCGCTTTGACGGGTGAGAATTAAGGTGCGCTTTCCCAAACTTTGATTACCGTTGCTAAATATTTCCCGCAGTTTAGCGAGTCTTTCTACTGGATCGTAACTGCCGTTTTTTGAACGGTGGCAATCCGTCCATTCATTATCGCCATAGGCAAGAATAAACGGTATCTCAAAATTGTCAAATAACTGCTTACGGCTGACAAAAGTTGCATCATCGCAGACACTAGAACCGTTTTTAATGTCGCCGTCGTGGACTACAAACGCTGCGGGCGATCGATTGATATCTGCAATCAAACTCGGAAATTGTGCTTCCTGTTCGGCACTGTAGGGCAAATCGCCAATCAAAGCAAATTCAAAAGGTTTATCTGCCGAACTTTCAGCATAGCTCAAAGTACCTAAACCGATAACCGATGCCAAAATTATAAATCCAATAATCAAATATTTTTTAAACATTCCTTCTCCAGTAGCCAGCAAACCATCGATATCCTAACAAAACTTGCGAACATCTCTGTTTTCTTCTTTTCCTCTGTGTTCTCTGTGCTCTCTGTGGTTCAAAAAAAAAACCTGCCTAAATTGCGATTATTAATGATACCATAAACACGATAAATTACTATAGATAAATTATGAAATTTCCCCCGACGCTCTCGGTAATAGCTGCATTTTTAATGGCTAGCTGCAATATCCAACCCCAAAAAATCAACCAGCAAACCAACACACAGCCTACAGAAAGTCGTAGCTTGCGGGGCGGGACGCCATCGCCAATAGCAGCCCCTGTTCCCGCCCAACCCAAGTCTGAGATCAAAGAAGCAAAACTAATTGCTGTCGGTGACATTATGATGCACAGTACCCAAACGCGATCGGGCTACGACGCAAAAAAGAAAACATACAATTTTGACACTTTCTTCGCACCAGTTAAAAGTATCCTGTCAACAGGCGATTGGGTGATCGGAAATCTCGAAACACCTTTAGCGGGCTCCGATGCGGGCGGATATACGGGATATCCGCTATTTAACGCACCGGCTCAATTAGCTGATGCGGCTAAAAAAGCTGGATTTAATATCTTGACAACTGCAAACAATCATGCTTTAGACCGTGGAGAAAAAGGCGTAATTAGGACGATCGCCAATCTGAGCGATCGCAAAATTGCCTCAACAGGAACAGCCACATCTACCGCCGAGGCTTCACGCACTTTAATCAGCACCAAAAACAACATTTCATTAGCCAAGCTAGCCTACACCTACGGCACAAACGGCATTCCCATACCCAAAGGCAAAAATTACTTAGTTTCCCTAATCGACGAAAAAAAGATAGTCAAAGACATTGCCAAAGCCCGCAAACAAGGAGCAGATATTATCGCAATTTCCCTGCATTTTGGGGACGAATATCAGCGACAGCCAAACACCCAACAAAAACAATTAGTTGAAAACCTATTAAAAGCCGGTGCAGACATCATTCTCGGCAGCCATCCCCACGTCGTCCAACCTTACAAAATTTTTAACTTTCCCGGCAAAAATGGCAAAAGCCGCAAAGCTGTAGCCATTTATTCAATGGGAAACTTCATTTCCGGTCAGAATAAAAAATATACAGACTTAGGCGTGATTTTGCAAGTAAATATTCGCAAAAAATTTCCCGAAAAAACCACAGAAATTACCGATGTAAAAACACATCCTACTTGGGTACACCGCTATACTCAGAACAATAAAACTAACTATCGCGTTTTGCCCTTAGAAACAACAGTCAGCCAGAAAAAAGATGCACTGCTAGCAACTTCACAGTATCCTGTTTTAGCAAAATATTTGCAGGATATGAACAATCATCTTAACTCTTTGAATACTCAGCAGAAATCAGAGTAATTGGTAATTGCGCTTCTGCTCCCTCTTCCTTCGCGTCCTACCCTACCCTTCACCGAACCCCTGCGGGGAACGGGAACGGCTTCGCCGAACGCGTCTTCGCGGTTCAATTCAATTCAGCTGCTGAATTAGCCAATAAATCGCCCCTTCAAAATCAGCAACCTGCTCAACAGCGGGAATCTGCTGGCGCTGCACCATCACAACCGGAATTCCCAGTTCCCTAGCCGCAGCAATTTTAGCATAAGTAGCATTGCCACCGCTGTTTTTGCTAACAATTGTATCAATTTGATATTCTAATAGTCATTGCCGCTCGTCTTCCAATCAAAAAGGCTCCTTGCTAATAACAATTTACCGTTAGGAACAGGAGTATTTAGTGCAGGAGGATCGATCGCCCGCCTCAAAAACCAAATAGTCACTGATGTAGGGTGCGTCAATCGATTTTAGATTTTAGATTTTAGATTTTAGAGGCGACCCCACGGATAAATGCTCTTTCTTGAGGATTTTCG
>NZ_JAUBTU010000183.1:1057-2199 GCF_036705085.1 Microcoleus sp. B6-A1 | reverse complement strand
GATTTTAAATCACCCTAACCTTCCTTCAGTCTTGTCTTATGGTACTCTGGCTGCTTAAAAACTGTCCGGAGTATTGTCATTAAAGAAAAGTTTTTTATGTTTGTAAACAGTACAAATTGTCGCTTTTTTTGTAGGTACATATTCTGCTCTCCTTGTTGAAAAAACTAGGGTTTAGGCTAAATAGCCGGCTTGGATAGTTAATTTAAATTTCCAGGCTGTTAGTTCTATAATTAATACGATTTTTGGAAAATTTTGTGATTATTTTGACTTTAAAGCATTTTTTATGATGGGGATCGCTGGGAGCGCACGGGAACATTTTGCAATAATGAGGCTGAAATAAAAAAGCCAGTCAAATTTCTGGTGGGATGAAACAAACGGTTTCGATCATCTTTTGGAAGTATTACGCCAAGTTTTACCCAATTACTGAGATTTGGCTACTCATAGCTGATTGTTCGTTGTTCATTTATGCCATTAGGAATAAACCGTGCGGTAGTCTAAACGGAAGTTAGCCCACCGTGCGGGCTAACTCCCGTTTGATACCGTTATCCAGTGAGACTAATTGATAACGGCTTTTTCATAAGCATCAGCCTGTGGCGCACTACCGTACCAGGGTTGTCCGGAGAAAAACACAGCATCTCCAGGAGAGAAATTTCCTTTTGGCCCAAGATTCATTGGTTGTCGCGTATAGAAGAAGAATGTAATTCTTGCATCTTCAGCCGCAACTTTTTGGGCTTGTTCTAAAGTTAAACCAGACATTCGTTTGACTTCATTTTTCCAATCTGCTTCTCCAAACTGAGCCACATTATCTCTTTTGATCCAATTAATAACGGCTTTAGGCAAGAAAAGACCTGCCAAGGAAACAGCTTTGAAATAACCACGATCTCCTGCGGGCCCTTCAACATCACGGAAAGGCTCCCAAGAACCATCTGTGTGACGAATCGTGTGCCATAGATGACCATCATCAGCGACACCGCAAACGTGCAACTCACCCCCAACTTCTGCACAACTGACATTAATAAATTTGCCTCGGTCTCCTGCGGGTCCTTCAACATCACCGAAAGGAGACCAAGAACCATCTGTGTGACGAATCGTGTGCCATAGATGACCATCATCAGCGACACCGCAAACGTGCAACTCACCCC
>NZ_JAUBTU010000183.1:0-957 GCF_036705085.1 Microcoleus sp. B6-A1 | reverse complement strand
CTTCTGCACAACTGACATTAATAAATTTGCCTCGGTCTCCTGCGGGTCCTTCAACATCACCGAAAGGAGACCAAGAATTAGTATGACGAATTGTGTGCCATAAATGACCATCATCGGTGACACCGCAAACGTGCAACTCACCCCCAACTTCACCAACAGAGACGTGAACGAAATTTCCACGATTTCCAGCGACTCCTTTAACATCACCGAAACCAAACCAAGAGCCATCTGCACGACGAATTGTATGCCACAAGCTGCCTGAATTGTTAACAGCACATAGGTGAATTACATCCCCGATTCCTTGGAGAGCTACATTGGTAATAAAGCCACCGTCTCCAGTCTGTCCTTCAACATCTCCAAATGATGACCAACTCCCATTGGGAAAACGAATTGAGTGCCACAATTTTCCATCTGATGTTGTGCCTGAAATATGTAGGAGGCTGCCCTTCTCTTGATACGCTAATACTGTGGGTAAAGGGGTTCCTCGCGGAATATTGTCTAGTTCATTATCAGGGATAATAACGACATCTTCCCACTTATAACCTCTAGCTTCAAAGGTAGCAGTATCCGGAATCGATCGACGCTTGCCCGACTCCATGACACAAATTTCCGGGCTGCTTCCTTTGAGCAAAGCTCCATCCCGCCCACCACTTAGCAGCGCTCCTAACGGAATATTGTTTAGCTCATCATCAGGGATAGCTTTCACATCTTCCCATTTAAAACCGTTAATTTTAAAGGTAGCAGGATCAGCAATCCCTCGGCGCTTGCCCGACTCCATGGCATAAATTGTTGGGGAACTTCCTTGGAGTAAAACTCCATCCTTCAACAATGCGATTGGAAATAGACGTAGCCCCAAAGGAATATTTGCTAAGTCCGAGCCCAGGGTAAGAGCATCTTAATCAGGCTTGACACAAGCACTTGAGAATCTGCATCATATAGTCATCATTCATCGCCGCT